>NZ_WKZK01000055.1:0-37644 GCF_009680135.1 Eubacterium sp. BIOML-A2 | reverse complement strand
ATTATGATGCTGTTCTTAAAAATTTTCTCTATAAGAAATTTTCAAGGGTTTGTTGTCTATTGTTTAATTATCAAGGTACTTTTTGTCGTTTGCTGTCCCTCACGGGTCAGCCTAAACATAGTATCATTAATCATATGCATCTGTCAAGAGTTTATTTAACTTTTTTTCAACTTTTTTCAAACACATATTTTACATACTAGATTTAGTGTTTTTAGTGATGCTTTCCTACAATACTTTCTTGTAGAACTTACATGCAAAAACTACTGGCTTGGCCCAGTAGTTCTGGAAAACATCAAAACGGAGAAAGAGGGATTTGAACCCTCGCGCCGGTCACCCGACCTACACCCTTAGCAGGGGCGCCTCTTCAGCCTCTTGAGTATTTCTCCTGATTCTGAATAATACCTGCTTTCTATATATCAGCAGGGCAATATACAATTATGCACCCAACAGTGCAAAAGTTATTATACTAAACAGATTGTTTTATGTCAACGGAAAAATCGCAACTTTTTCATTTTTTCTCATTTTTGTCAATTGTATCCTGTATTCTGTCATGGACAATGGATGCAATTTCCGTTGTTTTCATATTTTTATAATCATCATAGTACAATGGTTTCAGGAAATGAACCTGTACGGTAACCTTACTGATTGTATTTGTATCGAATGGACGAAATGAATCAATCAGCGCTATGGGGACAATCGGACATTTTGCCTTTGTTGCAGCTTTGAAGCTGCCACCCTTAAATTCCCCGATGCGGTTTCCGTTCTTTGAACGGGTACCCTCTGCAAAGATCAGATAATTTCTCCCATTTTTCACTTCATTTGATACATCGATAATAACCTGCATAGCCTGACGTACATTATCCCTGTCCAGCATATATGCTTTCATACATGCAAAAACCTGTTTTAGAAACTGGATATTCTGAATTTCCTTCTTTGCGACCACTGAAAAGGGCATTGGACAGGCCTCCAGAACAGCAAGCACATCGTACAGGCCCTGATGGTTTGGAAAAAACATGAATCCACTTTCTTTAGGAATATTTTCTGTGCCATAAGGTTCTATCCGTACATTTCCCCCTTTATTTGCACGCAGCACAATAAACTTCAGCAGGCTGTACTGTTCCTCCTCCGTGTACTTTTCAGTATGTGACGCGTGATAACACAGGCGGCACCACATATATGGAACCAGGATGATATTTCGGAACACCATCAGCAATATACGTTTCATTACATTTTCCTCTCAGCTCTTAGTTTTTCCATGATTTTTCTAATTTAAACACAATAATTAGTCTTCTATACAATATTCTTTGATGGCAGTTTCATACAAATTACTGCCTTCACTGTCAATTACAACGATAACAGGAAAATTTTCTACAGTCAGCCTGCGGATTGCCTCAGTCCCCAGATCATCATAGGCAACCACTTCTGAGCTGGTAATACATTTTGAAAGAAGGGCTCCTGCCCCTCCTACTGCTGCAAAGTAAACGGAATCATTTCTTATAACCGCTTCAATCACCTCCTGGCTCCTTTTTCCTTTTCCAATCATAGCACCGAGCCCCAGATCCAGAAGCTGAGGTGCGTATTTATCCATCCGGCTTGCAGTTGTAGGACCTGCCGAACCGATAGGGCGCCCTTCCCTTGCAGGTGAAGGCCCCATATAGTAAATCACCTGATTCTCAATATCTATAGGAAGAGACTTTCCCTCTCCCAGTATCTCATACATTCTTTTATGAGCTGCATCGCGGGCCGTATAGATTGTGCCCGTTATGTATACATAGTCGCCTGCATGCAGCGATTTTGATACTTCCTTCTTAATGGGTGCTGTGATATGTTTATCCATAATATATATCCCTCCCTGGTGAATTTTAAGAATATTCTGAAAAAGGTAAGCAAAGGGGTCAGACCCCTTTACAACTCCCGGACTACATGCCTGTTCACATGACAGCAGATATTAATTCCAACCGGCAGCCCGGCAATATGCGTTGCATAGGTATTGATATGAACCCCAAGTGCTGTGGTGGTTCCACCTAGGCCGCCCGGCCCGATTCCCAGCCTGTTTATCTTTTTTAATAATTCTTCTTCCAATTCTTTTACATATGGGATATCGGAATGTGTTCCTACTTCCCGGGTGAGGGCTTCTTTTGCCATCAATGCGCATTTTTCAAATGTTCCGCCGATGCCTACGCCGACTACCATTGGAGGGCAGGCATTAGGACCTGCATCTTTTACCGCTGTTAATACGGCTTTCTTAACACCTTCTATTCCTTCAGCAGGTTTCAACATAAAGACTCGGCTCATGTTTTCACTTCCGAATCCTTTCGGTGCTACTTTTATTTTTACTTTGTCTCCTGCTGTTATTTTTGTATGGATAATAGCAGGTGTATTATCTTTTGTATTTTCACGGATTAAGGGATCATTTACCACGGACTTTCTCAGAAAACCTTCTGTGTATCCCTGGCGCACACCTTCGTTGACTGCATCTTCCAGAAGTCCTCCCTCCAGATGCACGTCCTGGCCAATCTCCAGAAATATCACTGCCATGCCTGTATCCTGGCAGATTGGAATCATATCCTGCGCAGCAATCTCCAGATTCTCCTGTAGCTGTCCCAGTATTTGTTTTCCAAGAGGGGATTTTTCTGTCTGCTCTGCATGCTTCATCGCCGCATCCATATCAGGTGACAGATAGTGATTTGCTTCAATACACATTTCTTTTATATTTTTAGTGATTTCCTCAACATTAATTGACCGTACCATGATTCCTCCTGCACTATTTAATCATTTCATTTTTTTTAATTCACAACTTTTCTTATTATAATATAATTTTATAAAAAAGAAAATAGTGGTGGAGGAAACTTATCTTAAATTTGAGAAGAGAAGGGGCTGTCGGGAAGGAGAGCAGATCTTCAGTTAAGCTGCAAAATAAGGTATTTTAAAGACAGTGCAGTGTCAACGCAGATATTCTGCTGCAGCTTCCTTAGCGCTGGCTTTTGAAAAATTCCAGGTTCTCAGGGACATATCCTGCTTCTGAATCCACTGAAAATACTGTTCCAGTCTCCCATCCCAGTATTCCGGATTACCCACTGCCTTTTCAGCAGCCTGAACCACAACTGGTGCGGTATCCAGGGAGCTGGCAAACATAAGGTGCATCATATCTACCTCCGAAATCTGCTCCCAGTGTCTGACATTATATTGTGCCGTCAGTTTATCCACTTTTGTAAATGACAGCGCAATATAGCAAACTGCTACCACGACCATGATATATTTGAATAATTGAAACTTCTTTCGTATAATACTCAGCATAACCCCCAGCATAATCAGCAGAAGCACCCCAAGGAACCAAAGAACCAGAACTCTTAAAAACGTAAGATGGTAAGCTCTTACATAAAGAATCATCCTATAAGCTGCGGAAAGAGTCATAATACATGTGCATACAGAAATTATCATAAGAATAATTTTCAAAATTCTATTTTCTTCAAAAATACTAACACAGATTAACACAGTGATGAAGTTAATAATGCTGACCGCCAGCAGCTGCCAGAATCCCGCATGCGCATACTGTGAATATGTGACGCTTTCTGGCAGACCACTTTCAAACCGTAAAAACAAAAATAATATCTGAATCGCAGAGTAAAATACATATATAACGGCAAGTATCCCTGAAAATGTAATCCCTGTAACAGAATTTAAAGAAAGCTGTTTTACATTTTCTTTCTCTTTTATATTTAGTGCTGATATTCCTGAAAGAAATGCATACATCAGAATATAGCCTGCCAGAAATGTCAAAATTACTCCCAGCTCAGCCCCAAATCTGAACCATCCCGTAAAACAGCCGAAAAACACCGCAAAAATTTTATCTGAGTATACAAGAAGCGGAAGGACAATTACTAACAGCCCGGCTGCACACGCACACCCAAGAATAATCGGTTTGAAATATCTGCTTTCTTTTTTTACCCTATTTTTTCTATATCTGATTCCATGAATAAAGGGATCACATACCGAAGCAATCGTCTTTCCCGCCAGCATCAAAATAGATACCATATACTTCTGAAAGCTCCAGTTTCCCTGCTCGTTTACCTGTTGAATCATGCCAGACATAAAAAGCAGTATAATTCCGATCCAGTTAAAAAAGTGAAAAAATTTATTCATTGTCAGCGGGGTAGAAATTCCCAGCAGCATCATCCCAGCTGCGTAAATATAAAAATTTTTCTTCACTGTTATTCCCATTCTTTTTAAAAACATAAACGCTGTGGCAATTGTTACGGCAACAATGACAGGGAATGTAACTCCTGACAGATTCTTATACAGACAGAATGTAAAGATAAAACCGTAGATCCCACACATACATCCTGTATAGAGATAATTCTCCTCGAGTTTACTGACTGATAATGTTTCCATAATGAGTGCTCCTTTCCTTATTTACCGAAAGTTTTCGTCAACATCGGGGCCCGCTCGGCTATTCTTCATCCTCTACATATTCCAGAATATCTCCGGGCTGACATTTTAAAGCTTTGCATATAGCGTCCAAAGTGGTAAATCTGACGGCCTTTGCTTTATTATTTTTTAATATCGAAAGATTGGCCATTGTAATATCGATCTCCTGTGCCAGCTCGGTCACGCTTATTTTTCTTTTAGCCATCATAACATCCAAATTTACTATAATTGACATCCTTTTCCTCCTGTAATATATTCCGCTTAAATGGTCAGATCATTTTCGTTTTTAAAACGTACAGCTTCTTTAAAAACACAGGCCAGAACATGGCTGAACAGTCCGGCTATAAAAAAGGTCAGAATAACGACATACGTTGCAGGAGTGGGTAGAAAAAATAACTTTATTACAAATAGCACAGAAATAATAAAACTTACTTTTCCCATCATACTCAGACTTTTTACATTGTTATCCACAAAACAGTCTTTTTTGATCACTGTCTTTATCATCCTTCTCAGCTGATGCACAATGATAAGGCCACAGACACCTGCAAGAGCAACAGTAATTAACATGGGCCAAAATTGTACTTCTATTTCTGCATAATAATACCTGCCTGCCAGTTTTAATATAAATGGGAGACCCGCCAGTACAATAATTCCTGCATAAAACATAAAACCTAAAAATCCACTTGTAAATCTGATCAGCTTTTCCTGCTTCATAAAATTCAATCCTTTCCAAATTCTGTGTAATTTTCCAATAGTTCTTTTTATGGATTATATCATTATTAAAACTGTATTTCAATATATTTTTATCGAATAACAATATATTTTTATTATTATAAAGTAAATATAGCTAAGTTATTGACTAATACGGCCATAAATACCGGAAAGCTAAATCCCGGAAAATACTATTTACTTACTGTTTATTTATAAATACACAGTTAATTATTCGTAATGGTAGTAAATTAATCGTAAATTTAAAATGAAAAACGAGTACTTCCTGCCTTATCTAAATAAGGCATTCTGTACCCGCTTTTTAATTGCATCTCTATTTCATATTTAAAAAAGCAAATAAATTTTGAGAATATTCTGAAAATAGTATGCAAAGGGGTCAGACCCCTTTACTCATAAGCTTGGTTTAATATCATGATGACGTCCTCATAATCCACTGCAGCCGGATTTAAAAGCATAGCCCCGTCATTCAATGCTGTTTTTGCCACTGCATCAAAATCTTTTTTCTCTACTTTTACTTCTTTTAGTGTCATGGGCAGTCCACATAGCTTATGAAGTCTGCGTTCGAGTTTTCTAACGGATTTTATAGCCTCTTCACTTCTCTTTTCTGCAGAAGTTCTGGCATACACTTCCGGCCCCTCCAGGTATAGAAGCAATTCTCCGTATATATCTCCCAATTGTTTATAATTATATAACATACAATATGGCAGCAAAATGGCCATGGCATTTCCATGGGGTACTTTACAGACTCCGCCCAGTGCATGTCCGATTGCATGAACCGCTCCTACCATGGAATTGGAGAATGCTGCACCGGCCATAGTGGATGCGTTTGCCATTGCAAGTCTTGCCTCAATATTTTTTCCGTCTTTTATGGTGGTCACCAGATTTTCTGAAATCAGTTTTATTGCAGCGGCAGCATAGGCATCGCTCAGTGGATTTTTTTGAGTACAGCTGAATGCTTCTATTGCATGGCATAATGCATCAAAACCTGTCGAAGCTGCCGTTTTCGGCGGAAGCGTTTCCGTCATTCGGGGATCCAGTACCGCTGCATCCGGTAACAGATAGTTTGATATAAACTCCATTTTTACGGACTTTTCTATATTTTTAATCACAGCTACGAGTGTTGTCTCTGAACCGGTTCCCGATGTAGTCGGCACTGCGATAAAAGGGATATGTTTTCCTCGAATCAGGGACTCGCAGCCCTGCAGTTCCAGCAAATCCTCTGCCTCCTGGGATATCAGCATTTCTACGCCCTTTGCAGTATCTATAATAGAACCTCCGCCTACGGCTATGATGCTGTCACAGGCCGCTTCTTTATATTTTTTCCCGATTTTATTCACAACTTCAACCGAAGAATCTGCAGGGATATCCGTAAAAACAGCCCCCGGCTCCATTCCTGTAGAAGCAATTGCGTTGGTTACCTTCTTTAGAGATCCTACTTTCTCGAGAATCCTGCCGGATAACAAAATAGGTCTGGATGCCCCCAGTCCCTTTAGTTCATAGGTAATGTTTTCAAGCGCATACTTTCCGGATAAAATTTTTGTTGAATTCTGAAATTCATAATACGTTGGCAGCACGAGTTTTCCTCCTAAATCTCATCAAAATTTAAAATAAAATCGACTTTTCCACAATTTTCCAGGGTTTTCCACATACTATATGTGAATTACTCCGTTTTTTAGCAATATAAATGTTGATAACTTTTATTTCACAATAACATATTTATCCCCGCAGACCGCATCGGTGCACCAAAGAAATCGGTCATTCGGAGCATAACGACAACCCGCTATGAATACTCAAAGAGTCTACTTGAGTCTTTATTCTAAAATCCCAATAATGAATGGCAATATACCCGAAAACTTCCCAGTTGTTTACCAGGTACTCTACGCAGTATTCTTTTTGTAATTATTTTAGGAAACAAATATACTTCGGCCAATTCAATACACCTTACAATAGACATAATCTCGGCAATATCCCCCTTCACCATAAAACGATGCTGAGCATAAGCCTCTGTAATCCCAATCTGTCCGGAAAATACCAGAAATGCACCGTCAATACTTTTAAATGAGATAAGAATATCCGGATCCTCGATATTTTCGGAACGCAGTATACCACTGGATATTTTTTTTAAACAAAGCTTTGGTCCCCTTTTTGATACAGTAAGAACAATCGTCCTTCCTATAGGCCAGCCCTCAATTTCTTTGCAGACTCTGCTATCATACTTATATAAAGTCTTCATTCCACGATACAGAAAAAACATAATCACCTTTACAAAAAGAATCTTCCCGCTAAACACCCCTCGCTTTATTAGGCTTAAACGCATGACGTTTCCTCCTTTCCCTGAATGAGTAATCTCAGAATATAATGCTAAAAACATCCACAAATACTATTCCAATCTTCTTAAGTATACCAAACCCCACACCAAAAATATATAACTGAATATAATCTCACTCAATAAACATTATTCCCAATAACGAATCGATCCGAAAATCCATCAACAATCCGCCTCTCCCGCCCCTGCCAGCGCAGAGAACCATCCAAAGAATTCAACTTTCCCGTCCTGATGCACCAGCTTTCCGGAGTCGTGAAAGGGATATCCCGGATGCTTCATTCGAAGATAACTGCCGCTTCATCAAAAGAAAAGCCAGCATATGAACTACAAGCAGGACCACAAGTCCTGCTTGTAAGCCGACTTATACGGGAATGCATCCTGCATTCCCGTGTTTGTCGGCGATGTTCATCATGCTGGCTTTTCTTTTGATGAAGCGGCAGTTATCTTCGAATGAAGCATCCGGGATATCCCTTTCACGACTCCGGAAAGCGTCCCTTCAGCCGACCTCCCGGAAGTTTATTCTTGAATCTCCTCCTCATCATCCTCAGAGATTTCTACCTTTTCTCCGTCAATCTCCGCGGATGCTTTTCTTACCTTAGCTACACTCGCCACAGTATCCCCCTCGGCAAGGTTAATCAGTTTTACTCCTGATGTCACTCGTCCAAGAGCCGATATATCCGCACACTGCATACGGATAATAATGCCTTCCGTGTTGATAATCATAACCTCGTTATCCTCATTCACGGCCTTCATTCCCACTACATTGCCTGTCTTCTCGGTTATCTTGTAGCACTTCACTCCCTTACCGCCGCGGTTCTGTGTTGTAAATTCTTCCAAGCTGGTGCGCTTGCCCATCCCCTTTTCCGATACAATGAGGAGATCGCTGCCCTGGGTGCTCATCTGCATTGCAATGACTTCATCCCTGTCGCTTAAGTTCATGCCGCGGACACCCATGGAAGTTCTTCCTGTCGCCCGGACATCCTTTTCATTAAATCTAATACACTGGCCATATTTGGTTACCAGTACAATATCTTCCTCATTGTCCGTAATCTTGACCTCAATCAGCCTGTCGTCCTCGCGCAGCGTGATCGCTGCAAGCCCTGTCTTTCTAACATTTGCATAATCGGTAATCGGAGTCTTTTTCACAAGTCCCTTCTCTGTTGCCATAAACAAGAACTTCCCGTCCTCATACTCCTGGATCGGAATCATAGCCGTGATCTTCTCATCCGGCATCAGCTGCAGGATATTAATAATAGCGGTTCCTCTCGCAGTCCTGCTGGCCTCCGGAATCTCGTATCCCTTGATCCTGTATACACGTCCTGTATTGGTAAAGAACATGATATAGTGATGGGTGGAGGTAATAAATAATTCCTTGATATAATCCTCCTCCAGCGTCTGCATTCCCTTAATTCCCTTGCCGCCCCTGTTCTGGCTCTTGAAGGTATCCATGGTCATACGCTTGATATATCCGAGCCTGGTCATAGTAATAACAATATTTTCCCTTGGTATCAGATCTTCCATGGATATGTCAAATTCATCAAAGCCGATAGAGGTTCTTCTCTCATCCCCGTACTTTTCAGAAATAAGCAGAATCTCTTCCCGGATCACGCCGAGAAGCAGCTTTCTGTCGGCCAGAATTGCCTTTAATTCGCCGATTTTCTTCATCAGCTCTTCATATTCACTTTCCAGCTTCTCTCTTTCCAGACCGGTCAGCGCACGGAGCCGCATATCCACAATGGCCTGTGCCTGCACTTCCGTTAAATCAAATCTGGCAATCAATTCTTCTTTTGCGATCTGGACGTTCTTAGATCCCCTGATGATCTTAATGACTTCATCGATATGATCCAGCGCAATAAGTAACCCCTTTAAAATATGCGCACGCTCTTCTGCCTTATTCAGTTCATACTTTGTTCTTCTGGTTACAACTTCCTCCTGATGCTTCAGATAAAGCCGCAGCATATCCAGAATATTCATAACCCTTGGCTCATTATTTACAAGCGCAAGCATAATAACGCCAAATGTATCCTGCAGCTGTGTATGTTTGTACAGCTGATTCAGAATAACATTCGGATTCACATCCCGGCGCAGTTCAATACAGATTCTCATTCCTTCACGGTTTGACTGGTCACTAAGGTCTGTGATTCCATCGATTTTCTTATCCCGCACAAGCTCAGCCATCTTTTCAATTAATCTGGCTTTATTGACCATATAAGGCAGCTCTGTGACAATAATCCGGTTCTTCCCGTTTGCCATAGGCTCAATGTTCGTAATTGCACGCACACGGATCTTGCCGCGTCCGGTTCTATATGCTTCCTCAATACCTCTTGTTCCCAGAATCTCCGCACCTGTCGGAAAATCCGGTCCCTTAACGATCTTTAAAATGTCTTCTATGGCTGTATCGCCGTTCTCTTCAATCTGGTCGTCAATGATTCTTACAACCGCGCTGATAACCTCCCTCAAGTTGTGGGGTGGGATATTTGTCGCCATTCCTACTGCGATACCTGACGTTCCATTGACAAGAAGATTCGGAAATCTGGCCGGCAGCACGGTCGGCTCTTTTTCCGTCTCATCAAAGTTCGGTGTAAAATCAACGGTATCCTTGTTGATATCCGCCGTCATCTCCATGGAAATCTTACTGAGACGGGCCTCCGTATAACGCATGGCAGCGGCGCCGTCGCCGTCCACAGAACCAAAGTTACCGTGGCCGTCAACAAGCGGATATCTGGTAGACCATTCCTGGGCCAGATTTACCAGCGCCCCGTAGATGGAACTGTCGCCGTGGGGGTGATACTTACCCATCGTATCACCGACAATACGCGCACATTTACGATGCGGCTTGTCTGGTCCGTTATTCAATTCGATCATAGAGTACAGAATTCTCCTCTGTACAGGCTTCAGCCCGTCTCTTACATCGGGCAGGGCACGGGCAGCTATTACACTCATGGCATAGTCGATATAAGAATTTTCCATGGTCTTTTTCAAATCAACTTCATGGACTTTATCAAAAATATTATCTTCCATTTTTATATCCTTTCCTTTGGAGGTTTTCCGGCAGACAAATAGTCCGTTCTGCCGAACCCTTAATTATTCGATGCTGATCTGTAATCAGTACTTTCCCTGCAATCTAAGATTAGATATCCAGATTCTGCACATACTTCGCATTCTCTTCGATAAATTCCCGCCTTGGCTCTACTTTGTCTCCCATCAGCGTAGTGAAAGTCAGGTCAAGCTCTGAAGACGTCTCCTCGTCCATCGTCACCCTCAGCAGTATTCTGTGTTCCGGATCCATGGTGGTCTCCCACAGCTGTTCCGCATCCATCTCTCCAAGACCTTTATAGCGCTGTATCTTGTTGTTTCCGTCACGTCCCACTTCTGAAAGAATCTGGCTCAGTTCCTCATCACTGTATGCATACCATACCTTTTTGTTCTTTTCCAGCTTGTACAGCGGCGGCTGCGCCAGATACACATAACCGTCTTTGATCAGATCCGGCATAAAACGATATAAAAATGTCAATAACAAAGTGCTGATATGCGCCCCATCCACGTCGGCATCAGTCATAATGATAATCTTATGGTACCGAAGCTTCGTAATATCAAAATCCTCATGTATTCCCGTGCCAAATGCAGTGATCATCGCTTTGATCTCCGCATTTCCATAAATCTTGTCCAGCCTTGCCTTCTCCACATTCAGAATCTTTCCCCTCAGCGGCAGGATAGCCTGAGTGGATCTGTCTCTGGCGGTTTTCGCGGAACCGCCGGCAGAATCACCCTCTACGATGTAAATCTCGCAGTTTTTCGGGTCCTTGTCCGAGCAGTCGGCAAGTTTACCCGGCAGGGACATTCCCTCCAGGGCAGATTTTCTTCTGGTAAGATCCCTTGCTTTTCTGGCTGCCTCCCTTGCACGCTGCGCCATCACTGACTTTTCGACAGTCATTTTCGCAACATTTGGGTTCTGCTCCAGGAAAATCTCCAGCTGGGTACTCACAATACTGTCCACAGCGCCGCGCGCCTCACTATTGCCCAGCTTCTGCTTGGTCTGTCCCTCAAACTGAGGATCCTCAATCTTTACACTGATGATCGCAGTCAGACCTTCCCTGATATCCTCACCGGATAGATTCGGCTCACTGTCTTTGAGCAGCTTATTTTTTCTCGCATAATCATTAAAAGTTTTCGTCAAAGCATTACGGAATCCCACTATATGGGTACCGCCCTCCGGCGTCGTAATATTATTTACAAAGCCATAAGTATTGTCACTGTAGGAATCATTGTGCTGCATGGCAACCTCAACGGCTACATTATCCTTCATTCCCTCACAGTATATAATCTGGTCGTAAAGAGCTGTTTTACTGCGGTTCAAATAAGTGACGAACTCCTTGATCCCGCCCTCGTAGTGGAAATTCTTCTCCACAAGCTCTTCCCCGCGCTCATCCCTAAGTACAATCCGCAGTCCTCTCGTCAGGAAAGCCATCTCGCGAAAACGCTGCTTTAATGTATCATAATCAAAAATCGTTTCCTCAAAAATCTCATCATCCGGCAGAAATGTTACTTTAGTTCCGCTCTTATCGGCCTCACATTCTCCGACTACCCGCAGCTTTTCCACAACTTTTCCACGCTCGTATCTCTGCCTGTAGATCTTACCCTCATTGTAGATCTCTACTTCCAGCCACTGCGACAATGCGTTTACAACCGAAGCTCCCACACCGTGCAGGCCTCCCGATACCTTGTAACCCCCGCCGCCAAACTTTCCCCCCGCATGCAGAATTGTAAATACAACCTCTACCGCAGGAAGCCCGGCCTTATGATTGATCCCCACAGGAATACCACGCCCGTTATCAATAACCGTGATGGAGTTGCCCTCATTTATACTTACAAAGATTGTATCACAATATCCTGCCAGCGCCTCATCCACAGCGTTGTCTACAATCTCATATACCAGATGGTGAAGTCCTCTTGACGAAGTGCTTCCGATGTACATCCCCGGCCTTTTTCTTACCGCTTCCAATCCCTCTAATATCTGGATCTGATCTGCTCCATATTCAGCATCAAATTCTGTACCTGTTGCACCCATTTAAAAACCTCCTAATTTTCTTTTGCTACCTGTCCATTTTTTACATGGAAAATTTTATTAATAGAAAATCGATGATTCACAAACTCATCTAATCCAGTACATGTGATTACCGTTTGTATATCATGAATACTATCCAGTAAATAGTTTTGCCTGTGTTTATCCAGTTCAGACAATACATCGTCCAATAATAATACAGGCGTATCCCTGATCAGTGACCTGACCAGTTCTATCTCGGAGAGCTTCAGCGACAAAGCTGCCGTCCGCTGCTGCCCCTGTGACCCAAACCTGCGGATATCCAGGCTGCCCGCCATAAAACAAAGATCATCCCTGTGCGGGCCCACAGAGGTGCTTTTCAGCCTCATATCCCTGTCCCTGTTTTTCTTCAGAGCCTGTTCCAGGCTAAGGTTTCCGACGCTGCATTCGTAGGAAAGAGTGATATGCTCCTTCCCGCCAGTTAATTTATAGTGGATATCAGAGATGATTTCATTCACTTCTTCTATGAACCGCTTCCGGCTCTCCATTACTTTTGTTCCGTACTCAACCAATTGCATATCCCAGATATCCAACGTTTCCACAAGATTCTCCTGTTTGTAAATGTCTTTGAGTAAGGAATTTCTCTGATTAATAATTCGATTATAGTTAGAAAGATTGCTGAGATATACTTTATCAAGCTGCGACAATTCCAGATCGATAAATCTTCTTCTTCCGGAAGGCCCGTCCTTGATAATGTTCAAGTCTTCCGGAGAAAAAAATACAAAATGAATAATTCCAAACAATTCACTTGCTTTGCGGATCGGAATCTTATTGATGGCAATCCCTTTGGGGCTGTTCTTTTTCAGATGCATATCGATCTGATATTCTATTCCCCTTTTCTCAACAATGGTCTCCAGATGTGCTTCATCACGTCCAAACTGAATCAAATCCCTGTCTTTTGTACCTCTGTGAGATTTGGTAGTCCCGGACAAATACAGGGCTTCCAGTACATTCGTCTTGCCTTGTGCATTGTCGCCGTAGAGAATATTTGTCTTGGGATCAAAGGTCAAATCCAACAATTCGTAATTCCTGTAATTCTTTAGTTTTAAAGATTTGATTACCATAATTTCTCCATCAGCATGTAATTATTTGTAACAGTTCAGGCAGGCCTGAACTGTTACGCATCCAGCACATTGAAATTCGCCTGCGGCGAAGCGCTGTATGCCTGCAACCACCATGTTTTCGTACGGTCAGCGCAGTAAATGCGCAGACCTATCTGAACTGACACGATTATTTTACACTTTTTCAGACTATTTTTCAATTTTTATTTCCTGGCCGTCAAATTCCACCCTGTCTCCATCGTATAATTTGCGCCCTCTTCTGGTGTCCGTCTCTCCGTTCACCTTTACCAATCCGTCCTGGACAGCCTCTTTTGCCTCCACTCCGGAATCCACAAGCCCGGCCGCTTTCAGTGCCTGTCCCAGCTTGATAAATTCATCGCTTTCACGTAACTTTATAATCTCCATTCCGAATCCTTTCTGTCCTTTCGATAACCCCATTGGGGACGCCGCCCTTTTATCCCGGCCTAAAACTGCCGCGCCTTATATCTGGATAAAAGGGCCACGTCCCCATTTATTATGCAACCGTGCTGTAACAGTGAAAGCCTGTCTGACCTGTTACACCGCGTTAAAATTAACCGGAAGAATCAAATAAATATAACTTTGTTTTTCATCCTTGATAAAACATGGCGCCTTTGCATTCATGTAATACAGGTCAACCTCCTCATCATCAATGACTCTCAGGGCATCGATCAGGAACTTAGGATTAAACCCGATCATCAGATCCTTCCCCTCTTTTGTGATAAAGATCTCCTCATCCATGGATCCGATCTGAGACTTGATCTTAAGTTCCATGGACTCGTCCCGGATATCAATGATAATCGGCTTCTTGTCTCCCTCCTTGATCAGAAGGGTGGCTCTGTCAATACAGTCCAGAAGCTCTTTCTTGTTCATTCTTACTTTTGTCTCATAATCGCTGGAGAGCATCTGGTCAATCTTAAAATAATCTCCTTCAATCAGCCTGGATACCACCACTGTCTTATCAAACTCAAACACAATGTGGTTCTTTGTAAACGAAATGTCTACATCCGCTTCTGCTTCACCGCCGATGATCTTGCTGATCTCCTGCAGTGTCTTTCCCGGTACGATCACCTTTTTCGGCGCATAGTTTTCCTTTAACTCAATCTTACGGATCGAGATTCTGTGGCCGTCTAAAGAGACCACCTTCAGGATATTCTCTTCGATCTCGAACAGTTCGCCTGTCATCATCTTGTTTGTATCGTTGTCTGCGATGGAAAAGATCGTCTGACGTATGACTTCTTTCAGCGTAAACTCAGAGACGGTAATGTAGTCCTCTTTTTCAATCACGGGCAGGTATGAAAAATCTTCTCCCGACTGTGCGGCAATATTGAACTTCGCTTTTTCACAGGTAATCATTGTCTGATTATCCGTATCGGTCTCGATGGTTACATCATTGTCAGGAAGCTTCCTGACGATCTCTGAAAATATTCTTGCATTCAGGGCTATGATTCCTCTCTCTACAATATCACCTTCGATGCTTGTCTCAATTCCAAGTTCCATATCATTCGCAGTCAGTTTAATGACATCTGTAGATGCATCGATCAGAATACATTCCAGAATAGGCATTGTAGTTTTGGATGGTACAGCTTTGGATACAATGCTGACACCTTTAACCAGGTTAGATTTTGAACAAACGATTTTCATATGTCGGTAACTCCTTTCGATGGGTGTGGTGAAAAAACTTTCCACCGCGTTTTTTATAGATAAATATATAAATCAATTCCGTCTTCTTCGTAATAGGGGCTGTGAATAAGTTCATAAGTGCTTCAAAGCCTTTAAAATTAAGGGGTTGTCCATACTGAAAACTGTGTAGACATCCACTGGAAAGTGTTGGGACAAGATGGGGATAAAAAACTCCTCAAACTCCTTAATTTTTTTATTAACCTCATAATTCACATCATTTTAACATGGTTATCCACAATTTATCCACATTAGATAGGATTTATCTTCTTCTTAATAATGTTCACAGTGTTGTTCAGAGCCTCGTCAACTGTAAGGTCATGTGCGATCTTCTTAACTCCATGGCTGACAGAAGCGTGATCCTTGCCTCCCAGGATAATCCCTACAGTCTTAAGGGGGGTATCCGTCATCGCACGGCAGAGGTACATTACAATCTGACGGGGAAGTACGATCTCAGCATTTCTTTTTTTCCCCTTCAATTCAGCAATGGGTACATTAAAATGTTCGGATACAACATCGATAATCAGTTCCGGAGTAATCGTCCGGTTAGCATCGGGCGAAATCATGTCCTTCAGCGCTTCTGCGGCCAGAGGAATATCGATCGGTTTCTTCTCCAGGTTGGATAAGGCGATCAGCTTGTTCAGGGAGCCTTCCAGTTCCCTGATATTGGATTTAATATTATTCGCAATATATTGAAGGACTTCATCCGGAATGTGATAACGTTCCAGTCCGTCCAGTTCCTCTTTCTTCCTGAGAATAGCCATCCTGGTCTCATAATCAGGTGAGGAAATATCCGCAATCAGTCCCCATTCAAAACGGGTGCGGAGCCGTGCTTCCAGTGTCTCGATATCCTTCGGAGGCTTATCACTGGAGATAATAATCTGCTTCCCTGATACATGGAGATGGTTAAACGTATGGAAAAATTCTTCCTGTGTACTTTCCTTACCTATTATAAACTGGATATCATCAATCAGAAGCACATCGTTATTTCGGTATTTTTCACGGAAAGTAGTCATGGCAAGTTCATTGCCGTTTTTACCTATTTTTAAGGCATCGATCAATTCATTTGTAAATGTCTCACTTGTCACATACAGGACCTTCTTGGAAGGGTCATTTTCAAGTATAAAGTGTGCAACCGAATGCATCAGATGAGTCTTCCCCAGTCCGACACCTCCATATATAAAAAGAGGGTTGTAAATCTCTCCGGGCGATTCTGCAACCGCAAGAGACGCAGCATGTGCGAAATTATTATTACTGCCCACAACAAAAGTATCAAATGTATATTTAGCATTGAGATTCGCATTCTCAAAGATAGCATTTGACTTTTTATTCTTTATGACATTTTCTTTCTTTTCCTGGATGATGACATTATCTTCAGTAACAAAAGAGATTTCAAACTCAGTGCCTGTAACTTCTGCAATACACACTTTAAAAGGAAGGAGATATTTCTCTTCTATATGTTCCAGGCTGGCTTTGAGTTTTACAAGAATATAGACAGTGTCATCGGTAACTTCATATACAGTAAGTGGCGCAATCCACGTATTGTAAGAAATATTAGATGAGCAATATTCGTCCTTCATTTTGTTTAAAATCTGCTCCCAATTTTCAACTACAATGTTCATCGACAGTACTCCTAATCAATATAATAGAGAGATATGAACGCAAAATCTCTCTATTACATTTTACATCAAAACGGTATGAGAAGCAATGAGAAATGATGTGTATAACTTTATGAACAATTTAAACGCGTATGTTTGCATGGGTTAAAATCAAAAATAAAATTTAATCAACACCTTATCCAACACTTATCCACAGTTTATCCACATAAGAATTAGAGAACGAACTTGTGAGTGAACGGATGGGGGGACGCTCTATAAAAGGATGTGAGGGGTGCTGCAGCCGGGGCTGGTTTCCTCCGGGAGTGTGTATGGCTTTTGATAGTCCGCACCACTTGATAAGAAACAGTAACAGACAAAATGTGGAAAACAGAGGGACATGCCGCAGTTGGCCTAAAATCTTGATGATTTTAGGCCGCCGGCGGCAACAGAATTTGTTTTGGTAAAACAAATTCTGCCCTCTATTTCCCACATTTTCTCTGTAACTGTTTCTAATCGCGTTATAAGGACTTTCAAAAGCCATACACACTCCCGGAGGAAACCAGCCCCGGCTGCAGCACCCCTCACATCCTTTCATAGAGCTAGGTGCATCAAGAGGGAAGGTATGATTCTTAGTGGGTGGGGTTCGGACGGGGCAGCGGATGGTAACTGGTTGTGCGGATTGTTAATGTGTGTTTAAAAAAAATTTTAAGTTGTACTTGGGACTCGTCTGTAAGGATTAGGTTATATGGGGGGATAATTTATTCAGTAGCCATGCAACAGCACCACAGGTTAAAACACGAGTTATAGGAAGTTTTGTATAAAATACAGATCTCAGCTCCGCGTCGTCAGGGCAGATCCACTGCTACCGTATGAAGTAACCATAAGCTATTCATCCGCTTCCCTACCGCAATCCTGCCGATTGGATGAACCTAGCTAAGGAAGAGGTGTGGCTTGCTCCTGGGGGAGTGTGTATGCTGATTCAGAATCCCTCGAAGTAAGCGTTAGAAGATGTTAGCGAAAAAACAGGTAAAATTGAGGGCAAAATTTGTTTTACCAAAACAAATTTTGTTGCCGCCGGCGGGCCAAAATCATCAAGATTTTGGGCCAACTGCGGCATGTCCCTCAATTTTACCTGTTTTTTCGTTTACATCTTCTTCGTGAACGGCCGGGATTTGAATCAGCATACACACTCCCCCAGGAGCAAGCCACACCTCTTCCTTAGCGCCCCCTCACCCAAATCCCCCAGATTTCGCATAAAATTCCCCATAATAGCTTGACTTCCCCCCCTTTTTTGAATATAATTAAGAGCAGTGTCTTTTTTGTGTATTATATAGGTATATATTTTTTCACAAAGACGGCAGGCGAAAGTGATAATAATTGTAATACTTTATAATAAGTATATCAATCAAAGGGAGGTGTATCTGCAATGAAAATGACATTTCAGCCAAAGAAAAGACAGAGAGCAAAAGTTCATGGCTTTAGAGCAAGAATGAGCACACCAGGCGGAAGAAAAGTTTTAGCTGCCAGAAGAGCAAAAGGAAGAAAACAGTTATCAGCTTAGGCCGCATCTATGTGGCCTTTTCTTCTATTTATAAAAGAAAAAGGCAAAGGGAATTCAATGAAATTTTCCGAATCTTTGAAAAAAAATAAGGACTTTCAAATTGTTTATAAAAGCGGAAGATCTTATGCTAATAAGTATCTTGTGATGTATGTGAAGGAAAATGGGCTGGATAAAAACAGGCTCGGTATTTCCGTTAGTAAAAAAGTGGGGAACAGTGTTGTCAGGCATCATCTGACAAGGTTGATCCGAGAAAGTTATCGGCTTTTAGAAGAACATTTCCAAAGTGGACTTGATATAGTCGTAATAGCCAGAGTAAGTGCAAAAGAGAAGTGTTACCATGAGATTGAGAGTGCACTTATCCACTTGGGAAAGCTTCATGAAATATATAAAGGGAAGTGACGCAGATGAAGCATATTTTTATATGGCTTATCAGATTTTATCAGAAGTATCTGTCCGGATTGAAGACGCAGTATCACTGTATATACACGCCGACCTGTTCACAGTACGGCATTGAAGCAATTCAAAAATACGGTGCTGTAAAGGGAGGGGCCCTCACAATCTGGAGAATTCTGCGCTGCAATCCATTTGCAAAAGGCGGATATGATCCGGTACCTTAAGGAGGATAAGAGATGTATGGAACTTTAGCTGCAGGTTATGCAGACTGGCCAATTATTCATCAGATTTCCTGGCTGCTTGGAAAATTGATGAATGGAATCTACAATGTGTTAGATGGTGTATTTGGGATACAGAATATCGGTATCTGTATCATCCTATTTACAATCGTCATATATACATTGATGATTCCGCTTACGATCAAACAGCAGAAATGGTCTAAAATGTCTTCGGTTATGAATCCTGAAATTCAGAAGGTTCAGAAAAAGTATGCAAACAAAAAAGACCAGGCTTCCATGCTTAAGCAGCAGGAAGAGATGCAGACTATATATGAGAAGTACGGTACTTCACCTACAGGCGGATGTCTTCCGATGCTGATCCAGATGCCGGTTCTCTTTGCTCTGTATCCGGTTATTCAGAATATACCGAATTATGTTAAGGGTGTTAAAGATGTTTATATGCCGGTTGTAAACCAGATCATGGCAACGGATGGTTTCCAGAAGATCATGGAAAAGATCGGGGAAGCAAAACCTGTACTTATGAGCGCCAAATCTTACGATTATTCACAGGCAGATACACTTGTGAATGCGCTGTATAAATTCCAGGACAGCACATGGAATACTCTGGTGGACAAGATTCCTTCTCTGAAGGATATTGTAGAATCCACCACACAGACAGTAGGACATCTGAACAGTTTTATCGGCATTAACATCGGCGAAGCGCCTTTTACAATGTTAATGGCGGCAATCAAAGATTTTTCGATTTTGGGTATTATATTAGCAGTTATTATCCCGATTATGGCCGGTCTTACACAGTTTATCAGTGTAAAACTGCAGCCGCAGCCACAGGTTGAACCAGGCAATACCATGGCCAACTCCATGAAGACAATGACATACACAATGCCGCTGTTTTCCGTATTCATGGGATTCACACTTCCCGCAGGTCTTGGTCTTTACTGGGCAATCAGTGCAGTTGTAAGATGTGTACAGCAGCTGGCAATCAACAAATATCTTGGTAAAAAGTCAACGGATGAACTGATTGCGGAGAATCAGAAAAAGGCTGCAAAGAAACGTGAGAAAAAGGGAACATCTGCAAAAGAAATCAACAGAATGGCAACAACGAGCACCAGAAATGTAGAAGATAAGAAAAAATCAAAGATATCTGAAGCTGAGCGCGAAGAACGCCTGAAAAATGCAGCACAGTATACAAAAAGTGCGAAGCCGGGCAGTCTTGCTTCTAAGGCCAATATGGTAAGCAAGTATAACAGTGGTCACAGCATAACAGATAAAAAGGATGAAGGTAAGTAGGAGAGTCGGTGTAGAAAGGTAGGGATACAGCATGAACGGTAGTATCAGAGTATCAGCAAAAACATTAGATGATGCGATTACAGAAGCATTGATCCAGTTAGGTGTTACCAGCGACAGGCTTGAATATGAGGTGATTGAAAAAGGAAGCGCCGGATTTCTTGGAATAGGTATGAAACAGGCTGTAATCGAGGCAAGAAGAAAACCGGAGCCTGTAGTGGAAGAACCAAAGGCAGAAGTAAAAGAAGAGAAACCTGAGGTAAAGAAAGAGCCGGCAAGAGAGTTCAAGAAAAAAGAACACTATAAAAAAGAAGTAAAGCAAGAAGCTAAGAATGAGTTTAAGCGTGAATTCAAAAGTGAAGTTAAGAATGAAGTAAAAAAAGATACTGCTAAGACAGAAGCACAGCCTGCAATCAGACATGAAGCAGAGCTTGCAGAAGTAAAAGAGGAAACCAAAAATGCAGTTGAAGCCTTCCTGCGTGATACATTAAATGCAATGGGAATGACCGTAGAGCTGATCTCTGATGTGGATGCCGATGGTGCGCTGGGCGTAGAGATGAAGGGGGAGAATATGGGACTCCTTATTGGAAAGCGCGGACAGACACTGGATGCCCTGCAGTATCTTGCTAACCGGGTTGCCAATAAGCATCAGGACGGTTATGTGCGTGTGAAGCTTGATACAGAGAATTACCGTGCAAGAAGAGAAGAGACACTGAAGAATCTTGCAAAGAACATTGCCTATAAGGTAAAACGTTCTAAGAGACCAGTTTCTCTGGAGCCGATGAATCCTTACGAGAGAAGGATCATACACGCGGCGCTTCAGTCTGACCCTTATGTAACAACACATAGTGAAGGGGAAGAGCCGTACAGAAAAGTAGTTGTTACCTTAAAAAGATAAATGAAATTGAAGCGAAAGAGGACGTTTCCGCTTCACGGATGCTTTCGTGAAGTCGTGAGACGTCTTTTTTAGAAATTTAATTTTATAGGATGGGGTTATTATATTTTAAAAGTTTTAGGATAATATGAGGGACTTTCCGGTTATCCATTTGCCGGAAAATCTCTCAAATGTCATGGGGAGGCTTAGAATGAAAAAAGATACGATTGCCGCGATTTCTACGGGAATGACGAATTCAGGCATTGGGATTGTACGTATCAGCGGTCCGGAAGCATTTGAGGTCATAGACAGGATATATAAAGGGAAGGACAGGCTTTTGGAAGCGGAAAGCCATACCATCCACTATGGATATGTAAAAGATAAACAAGAGACGGTAGATGAAGTACTGGTCATGCTGATGCGTGCCCCTCGTACATTTACCGGTGAGGATACAGTAGAAATCAATTGCCACGGCGGAAATTATGTGGTAAAAAGAGTATTGGAAACGGTCGTTAGGAATGGAGCCAGGCCGGCGGAACCAGGGGAGTTTACAAAGCGAGCATTTTTAAACGGCAAGATGGATTTGTCTCAGGCAGAGGCTGTCATAGATGTAATTACATCTAAAAATGAATATGCTCTGAAAAGTTCTATAAGTCAATTAAAAGGAAGCGTTAAAAATAAAATAGAGGACATAAGAAATAAAATAATATACCAAACGGCGTTTATAGAAACCGCTCTGGATGATCCGGAGCACATAGATATTGATGGTTATGGTGAGAAATTAAAATATGTCATTGATGATATTTTAGTGGACATCAGAAAACTGATTGATTCTTCAGACAGCGGCCGCATCATGAAAGAGGGAATACAGACCGTTATTGCAGGCAAGCCCAATGCGGGCAAATCCTCCCTTCTGAACGTCCTGTCCGGCCGGGAAAGAGCCATTGTAACAGATATTGAGGGAACTACCAGGGATGCCCTGGAAGAGCAAATTCAGATGGGCGGGCTGACCCTGAATATGGTAGACACAGCCGGAATCAGGGAGACGGATGACATCATAGAAAAAATGGGTGTGGATAAGGCCAGAGATTATGTGGAAAATGCGGATTTAATTATCTATGTGGCTGACGCATCAAGACCACTGGATAAGAATGACGAAGACATTATTCAGTTGACTGCAGGAAAAAGATGCATCATATTATTAAATAAATCGGATTTAGAGACAGTTATAACGAAAGAAATCCTGCAAAATACAATAGAAAAAGTGTTTAAAAAAGTAGAAAATGCAGGGAATTATTCAAAAGATATCCCTATGATTGACATTTCAGCAAAGGAAGAACAAGGCATCCAGGAATTTGAAGAAATATTAAAAACGATGTTCCTGAAGGGAGAAGTATCCTTTAATGATCAGGTATATATAACGAACATAAGGCAGAAGGCTGCCCTGCAGGATGCCTGTGAAAGTTTGAATAAAGTAATTGAGAGTATTGAGAATCAGATGCCGGAGGACTTTTTCTCTATAGATCTGATGGATGCATATGAATCACTGGGCAGCATAACCGGAGAAACGATAGGAGAAGATTTAGTAAATGAAATATTCAGCAAATTCTGTATGGGAAAATAAAGACGAATATGATATCGCAGTTGTCGGAGCGGGGCACGCGGGATGCGAAGCTGCGCTGGCTGCGGCAAGGCTGGGATTTAAGACAGTTATATTTACGGTGAGTGTGGACAGTATTGCATTGATGCCGTGCAATCCGAATATAGGAGGCAGTTCCAAAGGGCATCTTGTAAGGGAAGTGGATGCACTTGGCGGTGAGATGGGAAAGGTGATTGACCAGACATTTATCCAGTCAAAGATGCTTAACAAGTCAAAGGGGCCGGCTGTTCATTCGCTGCGGGCTCAGGCGGATAAGGCTAATTACAGCAGGACCATGCGCCAGGCGCTTCAAAGTCAGAAGAATCTGGATATCCGCCAGATGGAAGTTACGGACATTCTGGCGGAAGAAGGCAGGGTGACAGGAGTACAGACTTACTCAGGGGCTATATACCGCTGCAGAGCAGTTATACTTTGTACGGGAACTTACCTGAAGGCAAGATGTATTTACGGAGATATAAGTACGTATACAGGGCCAAACGGGCTTCAGGCCGCAAATCATCTGACTGACAGCCTGAAAGACCTGGGAATTAAGATGTATAGATTTAAGACAGGAACACCTGCCAGAATTGATAAAAATTCTGTGGATTTCAGTAAGATGGATGAGCAGAAGGGGGATGAGAGAGTCGTACCTTTTTCGTTTACCACGGATCCCGAGAAGGTACAGATTGAACAGGCATCCTGCTGGCTTACTTACACAAATGAAAAGACACATGAAATTATCAGGGCAAACCTGGACCGTTCGCCGTTGTACTCCGGTATGATTGAGGGTACAGGGCCCAGATATTGCCCGTCCATTGAGGATAAGGTTGTAAAATTTGCGGATAAAAACAGGCATCAGGTGTTCATAGAACCCGAGGGGATTGAGACAAATGAAATGTATGTCGGCGGCATGTCCAGTTCTCTGCCGGAAGATGTTCAGTATGCGATGTACCGCAGCGTGCCCGGATTGGAACATGTTAAGATTGTCAGAAATGCTTATGCAATTGAATATGATTGTATTGATGCAAGACAGCTGAAAAGCACGCTGGAGTTTAAAAATGTGGAGGGCCTTTTCAGCGGAGGACAGTTTAACGGAAGTTCAGGTTATGAAGAAGCGGCGGCCCAGGGACTGGTAGCCGGAATCAATGCGGCAAGAAAACTGCAGGGAAAAGAGGGAATCGTCATCGACCGTTCACAGGGATATATAGGGGTTCTCATAGATGATCTCGTGACAAAAGAGAGCCGCGAGCCTTATCGTATGATGACATCAAGAGCGGAATACCGTCTGCTGCTGAGGCAGGACAATGCCGACCTGCGCCTGACAAAGATTGGTTACGAAGTCGGCCTGGTAGGAGAGGAGCGGTATCAGAGCCTTGTGGAAAAAGAAAAAATGATAGAAGAGGAAATCAAAAGGGTTGAACATACGAATATAGGAACATCAGATGATGTACAGAGTCTTCTGAAGTCTTTCGGGAGCACGCCGCTCACATCAGGAACAACACTGGCAGAGCTGATCCGCCGCCCGGAGCTGTCGTACGAATCATTGGCTTCCATAGACAGACAGAGAAAAGAACTTCCATTTGATGTAGTTGAACAGGTAAATATTAATATTAAATATGACGGATATATCCGCCGCCAGCAGAGGCAGGTGGAACAATTCAAAAAGCTGGAAAGCAAAATCATCCCGGATGATCTGGATTATAATGAAGTCAAGAGTCTGCGGATCGAAGCAAAACAGAAACTAACTGAAATGCGTCCGTCATCCATAGGGCAGGCCTCCAGAATATCAGGAGTATCACCTGCAGATATTTCCGTGCTTTTAGTCTATCTTGAAAGCAGATAAGAAGTATCTGAGAGTTACTGTGCACGCCCGTATGGTGTGAACAGTAACATCTGAGAATGAATGATAATATAAAGATATTTCATTCTCAGGTACAAATTTGAAAGTAAGCGATGGTTTACAAAGTAGTATAGTCATTTACCGGGAGAAAATGTATGGAAAATAAATTTGAAAGTCAGCTGCTTGAGTTGAATATTGAGTTAAGCGAAAAACAAAAACAGCAGTTCCAGAGATATTATGAATTACTGACTGAATGGAACAAAGTCATGAATCTGACAGGGATTACTGAATATGACGAAGTCAATGAGAAACATTTTGTTGACAGCCTCTCTATAGTAAAAGCTATTGATATAGATAACATTAAAACAGTGATAGATATAGGAACCGGAGCAGGTTTTCCAGGTCTTCCTTTAAAAATAGTTTATCCACATCTGCATGTAGTTTTATTGGATTCTTTAAACAAAAGGGTAAAGTTTCTTAACACAGTAATAGAGGAACTGAAACTGGAAGATATAGAGACGCTCCATGGCAGAGCAGAAGACTACGCAAGACAGACGGATTATAGGGAGAAGTTTGATTTGTGCGTATCAAGAGCGGTGGCAAACTTATCAACATTGAGTGAGTACTGTATACCATATATACGGGTGGGGGGTATGTTTGTATCCTATAAATCAGGCAATATAGAAGAGGAATTGCAGGCGTCTCAAAAAGCAGTAAAAATCCTGGGAGGAAAAACAGAAGAAACAGTAAAATTCCAGCTCCCGGGAACAGAAATAGGGAGATCGTTTGTGATGATAAAAAAAATAGAGGCGACCAAAAAAAGATACCCCCGAAAAGCAGGTCTGCCCTCAAAAGAGCCGATTTTGTAGCGGGGAGGTTTTTGGGATGGTAGGGGGACGCCCTTTGTGAGCCGGCAGAGGGAGGATCAAGGATGTGGAAGGGGATTGCGGTGTGGGGAAGGATGGACGCACTGGAGGGAGGTATACCGGTGTTTTCTGATACCGGCCGTTTAGCCTAGTTTCCGTAAGGATAAAATAGAAAAATCTGATGGAACCATCGACATGCAGCCTCAAATCTGATGATTTGAGGCCTTAGTCGCTTCAAACTTTGCTTGGTAAAGCAAAGTTTGTCCATCAGTTTTTTTATTTTATCCTAACGGAAACACGGCACACTTAGAGGCATCAGAAAACACCGGTATACCTCCCTCCAGTGTGTCCATCCTTCCCCACACCGCAATCCCCTTCCACATCCTCGATCCTCCCCCTGCCGGCTCACAAAGGGCTATGCGCTACCTCCGGGAAAAACATGCTGCGAAAATCGGTGGGAGTGTGGATAAGTATGAAGATTTTGGGAGGAGAAGGGAATAATTAATTTGAAATTTAAGATTATAAGTAAGACGGAAGATGACTGCTTTCGTAACCAAACGGATACCATCTGATTGGATGAACCAAGTTTCTGAGGAGGGGAATAGGGGCTGGTTGGATGCGTCTTTTGTGGGATTACTGGCGCTTTATCAAAAAAGACTCTGACATGCGGACTTTCACCAGGACCACAAGTCCTGGTGAAAAGCGGACCCGCAGCGAGTATGCATCGGCATACTCGTGAGTGTCCGCGGTGTCCGTCATGTCAGAGTCTTTTTTGATATAGCGCCAGTTATCCCACAATTCCGTATCCAACCAGCCCCTATTCCCCTCCTCAGAAACGACCCCCTCTTCATCCAACTCAGATATCCCCCTCGATATCAAATAGGATGCGGATTTGGTCTATGAATTCTTTTGGAGATTCCATCTGCGGCAAGTGTTTTGTTTTGTCTATCCCGATAATCTCAATAGATGGCAGTTGGTTCTGATATTGATTTGCTGTGAGCCCGTTTTCAGGGTTGGCATTTCCTACTATGATGAATATGCTGTTGGTAAGGCCTTTGAGGCAGTGCATTACGTTTGCATTTGTAAAACGGGATTTCATGCTTGCGTATAAATATTTTGAGCGGGTATTGGATTTGTGCGAAGACTCGAAGCAGGTCATGATACTTCTTTCTTCGATTTTATTTTGATCGTAGTAATATTGTGACCGGAAACTGTCTTCGATGGTTCTTTTGTTAATAAGCATATTATAAGCAAATGTTCCTATGATAGGTGTACTTATAAAGTGGCGCAGTAATTTCGTGCGTTTTGTTGGTATCTTTGCCAGTGTAACCAGGTTTTGCGGATTGACCAGCATGACTTTGTCTATGACTGTGTTGTCATTTGCACATGCCATTAAGACAAAGGTTCCGGATTCACCGGTTGCTATTACATCTGTCTTACTGCAGATAATGTGCTTGATAAAGTCAGTGACCAATTGTACGTATAAATAATTGGTATATGTAAGATTTGGCTTGTCCGAGCGGCCGCATCCCAGCAGATCAATGGTGTAGACTGTGTTTGTCTGAGATAGTGTTTCAACAATTTTATTCCATTCATAGGATGAACTAATAACGTTCAGATCATGAATTAATAAAATTGGAGAACCGCTTCCTTGTTTAGTGTAGAATATACGACCGAATCTCCAATCATAATATTTTTCATCTTTATGGTATAATAGGTTATCTATTGTGGAAATGTAATAAACCAGTCTATTGACAACATGCATCATCCCGGCAGCGGTGCCTCCAAGAAGGGCGCATGTTGTGAACTTTTTCTTCCAACTCACCATGTTTCACCTCTTTCTGAATTTCTACTTATCATTATACTACACTGGAGGGGGCATGTAAATTTATTTGGGTAAATTTGAAAAATTTATATTTGAAAAATTTATATTTGAAACTTTAAATGGGACGCCAGAATGGAACGGTGCGCCAGCTGCATCGCAGGAAACTTACGTGTCCATTTCTGAAGCGGTCCGTTTGCCAAGACTTACTAGATAAAAAGTACATCGGATTGGAAGGCACCGGCGGCATTCACCACGCAATTCTGATGAATTGCGCGGCTCAGGCCGCCTTAAAATCTGCTTTGGTGAGCAGATTTTATCCTTCCAATCCGATGTACTTTTCATCAAGTAAGTCTATGGCGCACTCTATGCTTCCAGAAATGGACACGTAAGTTTCCATCGATGCAGCTGGCGCACCGTTCCATTCTGGCTGGTTCATCAAATCGGTAGATAAATTTAGTTGTGTGAGTTTTACGAGGGAGGCGGATGGTGATAGGTTAAATAGTAAGGATATAAGACGCTTTAGAAAAAAAGATTGGTTTAGAAATGAAGGGAGGAGTAGTTTTTTGATGGATTGTAAGACTAAAAAAATGTGAGGGTATTAGATAATGTTTAATACTTTATTGGAATAGATAATTAGTTTACGCTATTTAAATGTAAATTTTGAGTTTAGGTATTTACACTGGTTAGATGTTTCACGTGAAACATTTATGCTGTTATCTACTATTTTATTTTAAGCTAAAGCTTTGCTGCGGATTCGTTTATAGAACATGAATTAGGGTATTCCTTTAAGTTATGCTTTATGTTAGAACTCGGTTGCAAATGCGTCCATAGGAATAGGGGGTACAGGGTACCCCTTGGTTATATCTTATTTTGCAGCTGATTTACAGAAACCTTTTTGAGTCATAACTTAAGATATGATTTTGTGGAATGATATAGCTTGTTTTTTGCTATACTACAGATTTACTTAGAAGGTACGAATTGTGGTATGACTTTTTGAATTTGATACAGTTTTTTTGTTTTATTGACATTGATAATATTAAATTTTCATTTTTATTAAAAATTCTATGTTTCACGTGAAACATTATATAGATATGCGGAGAAAAAAGTGATATAATAGTGAAGTGTTCAATGAAAGGAGTACTAATATGGGAAGAATTATAGCAATTGCAAACCAAAAGGGTGGTGTGGGTAAGACTACAACGGCTATTAATCTATCATCTTCACTTGCTGGACTGGGACAAAAGGTGCTGGCTCTGGATATGGATCCGCAAGGGAATATGACGAGTGGGCTTAGTGTGAATAAAAATGAAGTTGAAAACACTGTATATGATTTGATTATCGGTGGCGCCGGAATTGAGGAATGTATTTGCAGAGAAGTTTTTGATAATCTTGATGTTCTTCCATCTAATATAGACTTGTCAGCAGCGGAAATTGAATTGATTGGTGTTGATAACAAGGAATATATTATTAAAAATGAAATTGAAAAGGTTAAGGATAATTATGATTTTGTGATTATTGATTGTCCACCTGCATTGAGCATGCTTACCATTAATGCCATGACAACGGCCGATTCAGTACTTGTGCCTATTCAGTGCGAATATTATGCACTGGAAGGGTTGAGCCAATTGGTACATACGATTGAACTGGTACAGGAAAGGCTGAATCCATCACTGGAAATAGAAGGTGTTGTATTTACTATGTATGATGCCAGAACTAATCTTTCTTTACAGGTAGTCGAGAATGTGAAAGATAACTTAGATCAGAATATTTACAAGACTATAATACCGAGGAATATCCGTTTGGCAGAAGCACCCAGCTACGGGATGCCTATTAATTTATATGATCCAAAGTCTGCAGGAGCAGAGAGTTATATGATGTTAGCAGAAGAAGTGATTAATAAAGGAGAGGAATAAGAATGGCAGTAAAAAGAAATGGACTCGGAAAAGGTTTGGACAGTCTGATTCCCGATAGAAGTGATAAGACCGTAAAAAAGCCTGTAAAGCAAGAAAACGTAACACAGCCAGAAAAGCAGGAAGTAGTAAATGAATCTGGCGAAATGTTGGTGAAAATTAATCAAGTAGAACCAAACAGGGAGCAGCCTCGAAAAGATTTTGATGAAGATGCTCTTCTTGAACTTGCGGACTCTATAAAGCAATTCGGCGTTTTACAGCCTTTGGTTGTACAGAAAAAAAAGGATTATTATGAAATTATTGCAGGTGAGAGAAGATGGCGGGCAGCAAAACTTGCGGGCTTAAAGGAAATACCTGTGATTATAAAAAATTATACTGACCAGGAAATCGTTGAAATATCTTTGATTGAGAATATTCAGAGAGAAAACCTGAATCCTATTGAGGAGGCAATGGCCTATAAACGTTTGCTGGAAGAATTCAGCCTGAAACAGGATGAAGTTGCAGAAAGGGTATCAAAGAGCCGAACTGCGGTAACAAACTCTATGCGTCTTTTAAAACTGAGTGAAAAAGTACAGAGAATGATTGTGGACGACATGATTACTACAGGACATGCCAGGGCTCTGCTTGCTATAGACGATGAAGAACAGCAGTATGTACTTGCAAATAAGATATTCGACGAGAAATTAAGTGTCCGGGAGACCGAAAAACTGGTTAAGGCCTTGAAAAATCCTAAAAAAGAACAAAAAATTGAAAAGGTTGAACACACATTTATCTATGATAATCTGGAAGAAAAGATGAAAAATATCATTGGTACAAAGGTAAATGTGAGTCCAAAAGCGAATGGAAAAGGAAAAATTGAGATTGAGTATTATTCGGAAGATGAACTCGAACGTATATTCGATTTAATTATGTCTATAAGAAACGAATAAGATGTAATAACTTAAAATACATACTATTGTGCCGCTTATCATAATATGGGGAAATGTCAGCATAATAAACAGTGATGGCAATAGATTGGTAAATTTGGCGGTAAAAGGGGATACATAATTTAATAAGGAGGAAGTGGGTATGGAAAATACTATTTTAGGTAATATTGGACTAGATCCTGTGTATTTGATTATACTTTTGTTTTTGATACAGGTTCTGTTATTTGTAATGTTAATCAGTGTAAATATGAAGTACAATAGGCTAAAAACCAGTTATTCTTCGTTTATGAAGGGAAAAGATGGAAAGAATCTAGAAGAGAGTATGCTTACAAGATTTTCGGAGCTTGATGAAATTTCAGAAATCGCAAAAAAAAATCAAATGGATATACAGGATATTTATAAAAAAATGAAGCTCCATTATCAGAAAATTGGCATTGTAAAATACGATGCTTTCCATGAAATGGGGGGGAATCTAAGTTTTGCACTGACTATGCTGGATGAAAATGATAATGGATGGATATTAAATGCAATGCACAGCAGGGAAGGCTGTTATACTTATATTAAAGAAGTTGTAAAAGGACAGAGCTATATTGAGCTGGCAGAGGAAGAATCAGAGTCACTGGAAAGAGCTATATTCCAGGAAGCATATGATTTAAATAAAAGATAGAGAGGAAAAGAGGAGAGATACTATGTTGGATATTAAATTTGTAAGAAATAACCCTGATGCTGTAAAACAAAATATTAAGAATAAATTCCAGGATGAAAAATTGCCTTTGGTAGATGAAGTTTTAGAACTGGATCAAAAAAACCGGGATATTAAGCAGGAAGTGGAGGCATTAAGAGCCGAAAAGAATAAAATTTCAAAAGAGATCGGTGCTCTGATGGCACAGGGAAAGAAAGAGGAAGCATCAGTCCTTAAACAGAAAGTAGCAGAAAATGCAGACAGAATGGAAGCACTCTCTGCAGAAGAAAAAGAAGTAGAAGAAAATATCAGGAAGATCATGATGATTATTCCAAACATAATTGATCCATCCGTACCAATTGGAAAAGACGACAGTGAGAATGTAGAGGTTGAGAGATACGGAGAGCCATTTGTGCCAGACTTCGAAATACCTTACCATACAGAAATTATGGAACGTTTTAACGGCATAGACCTGGACAGCGCAAGGCGTGTTGCCGGGAATGGATTTTATTATCTGATGGGAGACATTGCACGTCTTCATTCTTCCGTGATTTCCTATGCAAGAGACTTTATGATCGACAGGGGATTCACCTACTGTGTGCCTCCTTTTATGATTCGCAGTAATGTCGTGACAGGCGTTATGAGCTTTGCAGAGATGGATGCCATGATGTACAAGATCGAGGGCGAAGACCTCTATCTGATTGGGACAAGCGAGCACTCCATGATCGGAAAATTCATCGACACACAGCTGCAGGAAGCAGAGCTTCCGCAGACACTGACAAGTTACTCCCCATGTTTCAGAAAAGAAAAAGGGGCACACGGAATTGAAGAGCGCGGTGTATATCGTATACATCAATTTGAAAAACAGGAAATGATTGTTGTATGCAAACCGGAAGACAGTATGGAATGGTATGATAAGCTATGGCAGAATACGGTAGATTTATTCCGATCTCTGGATGTGCCGGTGCGTACTCTGGAGTGCTGTTCAGGAGACCTTGCTGACTTGAAAGTGAAATCCGTGGATGTAGAAGCATGGTCCCCGCGGCAGAAAAAATATTTTGAAGTAGGAAGCTGCTCTAATTTGGGCGATGCACAGGCCAGAAGGCTGGGAATACGTGTAAAAGGTGATAAGACAAAATACTTTGCACATACACTGAATAATACGGTAGCAGCTCCGCCAAGAATGCTGATTGCATTTCTGGAAAATAACCTCCAGGCAGACGGCTCCGTAAAAATACCGGAGGCGCTCCGCCCATATATGGGAGGGAATGCAGTGATAACTCCGAAAAATTAACGGATTCATGAATATATATTAGAAAATAGTATTAAGATAATATAGTACTATAATTTGGAGAATATTATGCATCAATATCTGAAAGCAATTGGATTTAACAACCTGAAGACAAAGAAAGATATAAAAGAACTGTTGAATCAGGTAGAAACTACTTTTACACATCAGACAATCGTATCTTATCAGAATTGGGCAGATTACTGTGAATTTCAGAAGGAATACGGACAAAATGTGGGAATAACTTTGTGCGGTGAACTGGATGAATTTGAAAATTTCGATGCAGATTATTATTTTCCATATTTTGAGGGGAGCGGTGTAACCACATACGCTGATGTTATTGTAGAAAAAAGAATCGAGAAGGAAGAGTATGTGGGAATATGTGAGGATCCGAAAGTCGGTATCAGCCTTATTTTCCATCTGCAGAATGGAATCGAGTATATGAGGGAGCGCCAGCTTGGCATTGCAACCGAGCTGGCAGTCTCAGTTACTTTTTCGGGGCTGGCTCTGTCCGGGAAGATCCTGTTTCCGGTAAAAAAGAGTGAGGATCAGGTGAAAAATGAAAAAGAGGCGTCAGATAACAGAAAAGTGCTGCTTAATGCAGCCAGAAGCGGCGACCAGACGGCAATAGAAACTCTTACTCTGGATGATATCGATACATATTCCAAGGTATCCCGCAGGCTGATTCATGAAGATATATTTACCATAGTAGATACATATTTCATGCCTTATGGTGTGGAATGTGATTTGTACTCTATAATGGGAGAGATACTCGCTGTCAGAAAGCGGGAAAATACTCTTACAAAAGAGCCGCTGTATCAGATGAAACTGGATGTAAACGAACTGCAGTTCGATGTATGCGTACCGGCAAAGGAAGTTATGGGTGAGCTTGAGATTGGAAGAAGATTTAAGGGTACAATCTGGCTGCAGGGATATATCAATTTCTAAGTATGCGGCCGATATTACCCCGGATGAAGGTTAGAAAAAATATAAAAATATTTGGGAAATAAGTTGAGTATTTTTAAAATTTATGTTATATTATAAATTGTGTTTTGACACTTATTTTATATTGTGGATAAATTCATAACAGAATTGCAAAGTAGTAGTATATGTATTTCCATATGCCTATTGGGGAAAATATGATATAATGCTACTAATTAGTAAAGGACAATAACTTGAATTAAATATAGATTATGGAATGTTTCTGTAGCTCAGCAGGATAGAGCGTCCGCCTCCTAAGCGGAAGGCCAGCGGTTCGAATCCGCTCAGGAACGCCAACAACCCCGCCGAAAGCCCTGTAAAAACAAGGTTTTCGGCGTTCCTTATTTTATAAGAAAAATTGAACTTATCATAATTTGCGATTAGCAGGAGCGCCTTTTGCTAATCAATCCTTCCCAAAACGGTTGCCGAGATGCTTCAGAAACTGTTTGAGAAAAATCGAAAACCTCAAGGAGCCGTTCGGAGAGAAATCTACAGACTACAATCTGGAATTTACTTCTTCCTGCGACAGACCGATAGAAGGGCAGAATATCAATTGGGTGCTAAAAAACTGATTGATAATTATTTACCGCTTGTTGTGTTTCACAGTTTCCGCCATTCCAGTATCACTTATAAGCTGAAATTAAATGGTGGAGACATGAAGTCTGTACAGGAGAAGTAGAAAAGATTGCCCCTCTTCTTTATGGATTTGTGTGGTGAAAAGTCTGCTGCATGGTATAATGGATTTGTTGAGAAAAGCGTTTAAGGTCACAGGCTGTTACCTTAAAGCAGATTATACATAGAACTTGAAATGCCAATTTGGCATTTCAAGTTTAGGAGGATATAATGGCAACACAAGAGAAAAAAGAAGTTTTGTCACAAAATGAGGTAGAAGTACCTATGGTAGAAATTGGGCAGCCTGGTATTGAAAAATTGATATATGTAATTCGTGATAAACAGGTCATGGTAGACAGTGATTTAGCCATACTTTATCAGGTTGAAACAGGAGCATTGAACAGAGCTGTAAAAAGAAATATAAAGAGATTTCCAGAAGATTTTAGATTTCAGCTTACCGTGGAGGAATATGAAAATTTGAAATGTCAATCTGGTATTTCAAGCATGAGAGAAAGTGGATATGGTGGACGAAAAACTTTACCTTATGTCTTTACCGAACAGGGAATATCCATGCTTGCCAGTGTACTTCATAGTGAAGTTGCCGTAAATGTAAGTATCGGTATTATGAGGGCTTTTGTAGAGATGCGTCGTTTTATTGCTAACAATGCCTTGCTCTTTGAGCGTATCAGCAATGTAGAGTTAAAGCAGTTGGAATACCAGAAGCAGACCGATGAAAAATTAGAGCAGATATTTGAGTACATATCCGAACATGAAGAAGCCAGTCAAAGTTCTTGACAGGGAAACCGCTTACCATGTGGGAGCATCCTTAAAGGATGCAGGCAAAAAATGTTTTGGTATTAACCTCATTCAAGATGCGGGGATTATCAAAGATATATTGCAGCGGTTAGAACTGGAAACGGAAGAATGATGATGAATCAAATAATATTGACTTAGGTACAACTCCTTTCTGGTGGATGTGGTCGCTATACTTACGGACAGCATTGGCCCGAAACAATATATCAAAAAAATGAGAAGTCGTGATCTAGAGCTTAACAGCAACTGGGGTACAATTTGTACTCCAGTTGAAATGATTGCAGTAGACGGAAAAAAAGAAAAATACAAGCGGCTACTATAAAAGGAGTATTAAGACTTATTCAGTCATCCTGTCTGTTTATTGCTGTTAACCGAGGAAGACAGCCTGTCTTTTATACGGGAAGAGTAAATAAGGTACGGTTCCAGAAGAAGATACGTGGGGGCTAAGAAATTTATCTTTTAGGGAGGAAAGCCGGTTATGGGGATATTTCAGAAAAAAAGTCCTTTTGAAAAAGAATGGGACAAACTGGAGCGGAAAGAATCAGTTTTTTTAAAAGGACGTCAGGAAAAGAAAGATACTCTTCTGAATCAAAAACTGGCGGAGAAAGTTCCAGAAAAATTGCAGCACACTCTGGATATAGCTTTTGCCAAAGCATTTATGCTGATTTTTGAAAAAGGAACGGCAGCGATTGAAAAGACATATAAAAAAGAGGATTTAGAAAAGGCCTACAAAGTCAATCAATATGCGGATGAAGTACGGCAGAACCGCAGTTCCCTGCGTGCTTTTTCCAGAAAAGCGGACTTTGTGGGGGCGAAGAATTTAGTGATCTCCGGGGTTTCCGGGATAGGACTTGGAGCTTTGGGAATCGGCCTGCCTGACATTCCTCTCTTTACGGGCCTGATATTAAAGAACATTTACGAGACTGCAATCAGTTACGGTTACGATTATGACTCTGAAGAGGAACGATATTTTATACTGCTGCTGATTCAGGGAGCCGTTTCTTATGGTGAGATGATGCACGAACTGGACTGCAGGGTGAATGCATATATTGAAAAAGAGCAGCTGCCGGAAGATTACAGCAGGGAAATGGAAATTGAAGAGACTGCAGGATTATTATCAAAAGAACTACTGTATATGAAGTTTCTGCAGGGAATCCCAATTGTGGGAGTTGTAGGCGGCGCCTATGATGTAGTCTACATGAAGCGGGTATCTTCTTATGCCAACTTGAAATATTGGAGGCGGTTTCTGACCCGAAAAAATAAAATTGAGGGTAAATAAAAAGAAAATTGTTTATGACAGACGAGAGAAAAGAATATGTTACGATTCACGGCCTTTGAGCCGTGCAAAGTAGCAAGAATATGGCAGAGCTGACCAGAAAAGGATGGAAATGCTTGGCGCTGGGGATGTGATCATGTATAATTTTCACAGGAGGAAACAATATGTCAGCGCAGACTTATGGATATATCCGGGTATCGTCTAAAGATCAGAATGAGCAGCGCCAGGTAATTGCTATGAATGAGTTTGGTATCCCGGATTCAAAAATCTATATGGATAAACAATCGGGCAAGGATTTTAACCGCCCTCAATATAAACGTCTTATTCGTAAACTTAGGACGGGAGATACTCTTGTTGTCAAGAGCATAGACAGACTCGGAAGGAATTATGATGAGATACTTGAGCAATGGCGGATTATCACAAAAAAGATGCATGTAGGAATCGTGGTAATGGATATGCCTCTACTGGATACCAGGCACGAAAATGACCTGACAGGGACGCTTATTTCAGATATAGTTCTGCAGCTATTGAGTTATGTGGCACAGACAGAGCGGGAAAATATAAGAAAACGGCAGAGGGAAGGAATTGCAGCGGCTAAAGCCCGGGGCGTACATATGGGAAGGCCGCAGATTAAGATTCCGGAAGAATTTTATAGTTTGAAAGAGCGTTATATACATGGGGAGATAACCTGTCGTCAGGCTGCGGGAAATTTAGGGGTATCTGCCACAACATTCCTCAGATGGACGAAAAACAGTGGTTAACTATAAATATAAATCAATAAATAACATATGCATCAAATAGTGATACTTCCTTGCTTATTAGTAAAAAGTATAGTATGATTTATTAAAAAAAATGCGTTGTAAAAAAAGGTACACCTTTAGTTACTTATAAAAAAACACACTTTTTAGGCTATCCCAACGGACGGCCTTTTTTTAATTGGGTGTTTTTTCCAAATTAATGTTGTAACTAAAGGTGTACCTTTCGTAACTTGTATGTAAACAGATAAAGTCGTGAGGGGGGATATGTGTGCAAATTGATCATTCAGGAATTATAAAAGGTGCTGAACATGCGGCGGGTTACGCAGAAGATCTAAGAATTGTTGCGATTGATAATGATCCCATATCGCTCAAACAGATCGGAGACTTAATAACGCAGATGGATGGAGTAAAGTATCAAAGAGGGTTTATGGATGTTTTGGATGGGATTGCCTACATAAAAGAGCAGAGAGTGGATTTAGTCTTTATAGCAATATCGATGTACAGTGACCAGGGGATTATAGTGGCGCGTCAGCTAGAAGAAATGAATCCGCCGCCCGCCATTGCTTTTGTAACGTGGAGGCGTGATTATTCCTATGACGCATGGAGAACGAATGCGGTGGACTATATTCTGAAGCCAGTCAAAATAGAGGATTTGGTGCGTACGGTCGGGAGGGCAAGATATTATAAACTGTTTAAAGAGATAGAAGAAAGAAAAAATGTCTCCAAAAAACAGATTGTAATGAAATGCTTCCCATCCTTTGATGTTTTTGTAGACGGAGAGATTGTGGAATTCACTTATGCGAAAGTAAAAGAGTTATTAGCATTTCTTGTGTACCAACAGGGAAACTGGTGTACTATAGTGCAAACAGCCACTTTCTGCGGCCAGCAGGGCCGCATTTCCCGGCCAGTCAGGGCCATATTAAACGGCCAGTTTTA
>NZ_WKZK01000054.1:0-63598 GCF_009680135.1 Eubacterium sp. BIOML-A2 | reverse complement strand
TCATGAGGGGCTTGCACACTTTGGGGCCGCCGCGATGCCGCTTTGCGGCTATATACCTTATCGCGGCGTGTGCATCCTCCCGGAGGGTTTTTATGATATAGGAAATTCCGGAGGAATTTCCTATATCATAAAAAATAAGACGCCCTGATATCATAAAAGGTATCAGGCGCGTCTTTTCACTATAGATCAGAGGGTCAACAGTTCGTTTAAAAGAACTTGATCCTCAATACTTTTATTACGATTCGTGCAGCGCCGAAGGCGCGCGGAAAGGAGATTTATATGGGTTTTTTGATATTTATTTCACCACTTTTATTGGGAATTCTGGGCAATGTATTTTACAATGTAGTAGGAAAATCGACACCTGAGAAAATAAATCCTTTTGTTTCTCTTGCAGTTACCTACTGTATGGCGCTTCTGGTTTGTATTGCCCTGTTCCTACTGACAAGCAGAGACAAAAATTTGCTTGCTGCTGCCGCTGAAGCAAATTGGACGTCCTATTGTCTGGGAGTGTGTATTGTGTTTGCTGATCTTTCACTCATTTTATTGTTCAGAGCCGGCTGGGATATCAGCATTGGATCTTTGATAGCGAATATTGCCTGCTCAGTCATTGTTGTAATCATTGGTGTGTGTTTTTTTGGAGAAAATATCACCGCGATGAAAATTACTGGTGTAATTGTCTGTGCGGTTGGACTTTATATCATTAATTCCCCTGAAAAGGCTGCAAGAAAAAAATGATAAGCTAATGTCACATTTACAATGGAGGATAAAATATGAAAGATACAAAAAAAGTTGCAAAATTAAATTATCTGGCTCCAGCAATCTTAATGGTTGTCTCCCGTGTTCCTTATATGATTATTCAGAAGGTTACACCAGAAACCATCGATCCTTATGTTTCTCTTTGTCTGTGCTATGGTGTGTGTCTTATCGTTGTTATTGGAATGTTTTTTTTAACGAAAAAAGGGCAAAACTTTATGTTGGAATTGAAAAAAATCAACTGGACTGCACCTGCACTTGGCATATGCCTTGTATGTATGGACGTATCCGTACTGCTGATGTTCCGTATGGGGTGGAATCTCAGCGTTGGAAGTGTCTTACTATATGTATTGCTGGCAATTGCCCTGGTGATTGTTGGAGCCGTTTTCTATAAAGAAAAAGTTACCCTTAAACGGTTGGTCGGCATAATTATGTGTATTGTCGGCGTTATTTTAATTTCAGAGATATAGGTCACAGGGCTCTTCTTTGTGGTGGTAATTCAAGCGGTATTCTCTGGGAGAAAGACCTGTGGCTTTTTTAAATACTGTGCTGAAATAGGAATAATTTTCATACCCCACGCTTGTAGAGACCTCGTAGACCATAAGATCAGTGGAGGATAACAATTGTTTTGCCTTATTGATGCGTAAAAGAGTAAGATAGTTGACAAATGTTATCCCCACTACTTTTTTAAATATGAGACTCAGATAGCTGGGTGATATATGTATGGATTTTGCTACAGAAGATAAGGAACAATCAAAATCCATGTAATGATTGTCCAGGTAATCCTTAGCCTGATTAAGTATCATCTGCTGCTGGTTTCTACGGGATACGTCGAAGGATGCATCATTAATAACTGGTTTATCCGGCTTCGGCTCAAGGATTTGTACCGGTGCGGATTTCTCATTGCCCGTCACAAACATGTCAACGTCCAACAGCGAGCAGATGCCGTCGCCGACGCAATTCCGCAATAAGTTAAAATCAAAAAACCTCTCATCGACCAAAAGAACTTTCATATTCCCTCACCTCTCATTTTACATCAATTTCCTCGTAGTTAATTGTAGATATAATGTCTAACATTCTGCAAAATTGCTGGATCTCTTCCTCGGAAAAATTTTCTTGGATTCGTGCGATCGCTTCATTGTCCTGCCTGCGGTAGACTTTGTATTTTAGTACAGCTTCCTCATTGACAGTTAAAATGTTCTGTCTGCGATCATCGGGATCCGGGACTTTCAGTACCAGCCCCTGACGGATCAATGCATTGATTTTCAGCGTAATGGCAGGTTTTGAGACCTGGAGTAAATTTGCAATTCTGGAAGCCGTGCATTTTCCCTTCATCGAAAAAATAAGCTCCAGGTAGAGCAGGCTGTTATAGGTAAGAGTCTCATCCACAAACTGCTTGTTCATCAGTCGCAGGTCACATAAAACTGTACTGTAATAAAATGCATCCAAAGCCGTTTTTAAATCCATTGGTTTACATCCCCCCGGGTGAAGTTTAATTTTCTCTTTTGTAATTAGTTAAGTTGTTTTAATTATTATAGCTTAACTAAATTGGCTTGTCAAGAAAGTTTTTGGATAACATTGGGCTTGACAAATGAGAGTTGTATTGCTATTATTTTAACTGATATTAGGCAGATGCTTGATCCACGCTTGTTAGGGAAAAATTCTCTTGCAGGCGTTTTTTTTATTTTAAAACGTAAACGTCCGGAACAGAGAAAAAACATATAAAGTGTAAGGAACCCCAGTAAAATCAATGGGTTCAGGCGTTTAACAAACGTCTATATATCAAAAGAAAAGGAGAAAAGCCATGGTAACAATCAGCAAATTTAGTTATGAAAACCCAAGATTCAATCATCTTCTTAAACGAAGAAGCAGCATTCCTGAAGAGGTGGAAACTACGGTCAGGGAAGTGCTGAAGGATGTAAAGACACGGGGCGACGAAGCTTTGTATGAGTACATGAAGAAATTCGACCATGTTGATATGAATGAAATCGGCTTATTCGTAACAGAGGAAGAATTTGCAGATGCAAAAGAAAAAGTATCAGAAGAATTTAAAGAGTCTGTAAAAAGAGCCTGTGACAATTTATTTAGATTTCATAAAAAGCAATTACCTGCGAGCTTTTCTGAAACCTATGAGGATGGCGCTGTACTCGAACGAAGATATACTCCGATTAACAGTCTGGCTATTAATGTTCCCGGGAATATGGCGCCGCTCGTCTCTACATTATATATGAACGTGATTCCAGCCATCGTGGCCGGAGTTCCAAACATATATATACTGACAAAACCAAGAATAGACGGAACGATTGATGAACATTTACTTTATGTAGCTGACTATCTGAATATCAGAAACTATTATAAAATTTCCGGTTCCCAGGGGTTAGCTGCTGTCGCTTATGGGACGGAAACTGTCAGGAAAGTCGATGCAATAACAGGTCCTGGGAATAACTTTACCCAAATGGCAAAGAAGCTGTTGTTTGGTGAAGTGAAAATTGATTCCATCGCCGGGCCTTCTGAAATTGCAATTATCGCTGACAAAAATGCGAATCCTGTTTTTATAGCTGCAGATATGATGTCTCAGGCAGAGCACGGCACGGGATTTGAGGCAAGTACTGCTTTCTGTTTATCGGAAGAGCAGGCACAAAAGATTAAGGCTGAAATCAACCGTTTGTGTAAAGAACATGGTCTTGTAAAAGCAACCCAAAAAACATTTGAAAATTATGGAGATATTTTTATTGTTGATTCTATCGAGGAAGCTGTGGATGCCGTAAATGAAATTGCTCCGGAACACGCGGAACTGTTATTGGATGATTATCAGGATGCACTTACAAAATTAACGAATGCCGGCGCAGTATTTGTGGGTGAGTACAGTACCGAACCCGTGGGTGATTATTTCTGCGGAACAAATCATATTCTTCCAACATGCGGGACTGCAAAATTTTCTTCCGGCATGTCAGTATTGGAATTTATGAGAGGATATAGTGTCATCCATTATCCGGAAGCTGCATTAAAGAAGAATGCGGATTATATCATTCAGCTTGCAGAGTCCGAGGGAATGTCGGCACATGCCCTGGCAGTTAAAATTAGAAAATAGAATCGAAAGTATTGGCATTTTACCGATGCTTAAAAAGGAGTAAGGTTATGGCGTTAAAGAAAAAACCGGTTACCGGAATGAAGGACATGATGCCCGGGGAAATGGAAATCAGGGATTATGTGATTGGGCTGATCAAGGAGACATATAAATCATTTGGATTTTCCTCAATCGAGACTCCCTGTGTAGAACATATTGAAAATTTGTGCAGTAAGCAGGGCGGGGACAACGAAAAACTAATCTTTAAGATTTTGAAACGCGGAGAAAAGCTGAAGATCGATACAGCCAAAGCGGAGAGCGATCTGGTGGATGGCGGTTTGCGTTATGATTTAACGGTGCCGCTGTCCCGGTATTATTCCAATCATGCGAATGAGCTGCCATCTCCCTTTAAAGCTTTGCAGATCGGAAATGTGTGGCGTGCGGACAGGCCGCAGCGGGGACGCTTCCGTCAGTTCATGCAGTGTGATATTGACATTCTGGATGAACCGGGCAACCTGGCGGAGATAGAGCTGATTTTGGCGACCACGACGCTGCTTGGAAAACTTTCCTTTCAGAACTTCACCATCCGTATCAACGACCGCAGATTCCTGAAAGCAATGGCGGCATACAGTGGATTTGCAGAAGCGGATTATGAAAGTGTCCTTATCACACTGGATAAGATGGATAAAATCGGTATAGACGGCGTGGCAGCAGAATTAGAGGAAAACGGATATGCGAAAGAATCCGTGGACAAATACCTTCAGTTATTTAAAGAGATTACGAATGATGTGGAGGGTGTACGAAGCTGTAAAGAAAAACTAAAAGGTTTTCTTGAGGATGAGGCGGCGGATTCATTGGAAATGATCATTACCAGTGTGGAAAGTGCAAAAGAAGCAGATTTCAGGATCAGTTTCGATCCTGCGCTTGTGCGGGGAATGTCCTATTATACGGGAACCATTTTTGAAATCGCAATGGATGAGTTCGGCGGAAGTGTCGGCGGCGGCGGGCGCTATGATGAAATGATCGGAAAATTTACCGGACAGAGTATCCCTGCGGTCGGCTTTTCCATCGGATTTGAACGCATCGTTATGCTTCTGCTGGAGCGGGGCTTCGTGGTGCCGTCAGGTAGGGAGAAAAAAGCATATCTGATAGAAAAGAACCTGCCGGCTGAAGGAATGCTCAAAGTATTGGAGCTTGCCAAAAGAGAACGCGCGGCGGGCAGGCAGGTCATGATTGTAAAAATGAAAAAGAATAAAAAGTTCCAGAAAGAACAGTTGACAGAACAGGGATATACAGACATTACAGAGTATTACGGGAGTTAGCGACGAGCTTTAGCCTCGGCGCGGATGGGGGCGCTCCATAAATGGATAGCCGAAAGCCTCCCGGAGAACATCCATGTCCTTTCAAAAACGCGGCCGCGGGCCTAAGAAATTCTAGGCGGGAAACAGCCCTGAAAATGGAGCACCACTGACACATCACGAGAAATCCGATGATTTCTCGCGCTGGGTCAGCTGATTTTTGGATTTGGAATCCAAAAATCTCTCCATTTTCAGGGCTGTTTCCCACCAAGAATTTCTAAGGTCCGCTTTGAGCGTTTTTGAAAGGACATGGATGTTCTCCGGGAGGCTTTCGGCTATCCCTTCATGGAGCTGGCGCATCCGGCTGGCAGGAAAAGGACTCGTCCCTAAGGCGGGGCCTCAAACGGGGGCAGCGTATGGAAATAGAATTGGCGGGACTTATATGTCCCCAGTAGGTGTACATAAGCAATGGGATACAGTTCCAGTATCAAAATATTTCAATACACATCTGTAAGATGAAAAGACACGCATAGCCAATCCACATCCGCTGTCCCGGTCCGGAATCCCACCCGGTAGGCAAGCTTTCCTGCCGATTGGATGAACCAGCTTTATGACAGGGAGGCCGGGAAGGTGCTGGGGCTGTATATGCCGTTGCGAAATGCTGGAGTGCGCTTAGTGATTCTTGAACAGCCGATGCCGGATAGGCGGGGAAAAACTTGATCTCCAAATCAAGTTGTTGCTGAACCCAGCGCGGGAAATCATCAGATTTCCCGTGATGTGTTCAGCGTACCCGCCTATCCGGCATCGGCTGTTCTAGAATCACTTAGCAGCATGGGTGCATATCGCAACGGCATATACAGCCCCGGCACCTCCCCGGCCTCCCTGTCATGAAGCGTCCCCGTCCGTCGACAAGTCTAAAGCTTGCCGACTAAATCCCGATTTAGATGTTGGCTGGAACGTGAAAAGTAAGATCTGAACAGTAACTCAAAAGCTTGACAGTTTATACTGTAATTGTTATGATTACAGTATAAACTGTATTTCTTTTCATTACAGAATGAGGTGAAATAGCCATGAAAAAAAGAAACACGGTCTTAGCCGTTCTGTTAAGCGCATCCTTTCTGCTGACAGCGTGCCAGAATACCACAGAACCGGCTGCCGAAAACACCGCGGCAAATACCAACTCAGATACTTCCGGCTTTGAGAATATGAAAGTCCGGAAACTGGACGGAACAGAAACAGATATGAACAGTATCCTTAGCAACGCAGAGCTTACAGTCTTTAATATCTGGGAACCCTCCTGCGGCTCCTGTCAAAGCGAAATGGAGGCTCTCGCAGCGCTTGGAGATCAATATTCCGGCAGGGGTGTCCAGATCATAGGGATCATAAAGGGAGTTACCCAAAAAAGGGATGAAGAGGCTCTTGCGGTCATTTCCGAGACCGGTGCACATTATATCCAGCTGCTGGATTCCGAAGAACTTGAAAAAATGATGCCCGGCCTTTATGAAGAGACTCCGTCAACCGTTCTTTACAGCAGGGACAAAGAGCAGCTGGGGACTGTATATGCAGGTGCCCGGGATGAAGATTACTGGGGAAAGGAAATCGAAAAATATCACAGCAAAGTCTGTGAAAATGATCATCCTGCAGATTGTGCTGTCGGGTGAACGCCCTGGTAGCAGCAGGCTGCTGCTTTCCGCAAACCTCCGGACCACTGCCGGCTTCACCGGCTTTTGTCCGGAGGTTTTTTATACTGCATTCAGCCTTATTTCCCCACCCAAACGGCATGCACCTTATTTTTCTACTGTGAATACAATAAAACCAGGCAAACTGCGCCGGTACACAAACTATGTAATCAACCAGAAGCTTAACTGATCAAGGAGGAATAGATCATGCCCGCTACCCTTAATGGAACCGTATTTCGCGACCTGAATCATGAAGGTCAGTACGTCCCCGGCTCACCAGGTATCTCCCAGGTGGTCCTCGTACTTTTTTCAGATTCTGCCTCTGGCCCCTTCTGTGCATCAACAGTCACATATTCAGACGGCCGATACTCTTTTACAGTCACAGACCCGGGAACTTATACTGTCTATGAAACTGGAGTACAGTCCGGAAACTGCCCGCCCTCTAACGCAGGACAGCCCGCCGGTTACACATTTTCCAACACCCCCAGAAAGCAGACCGTCATGGTCAGTGCCGGTCAGATTAACAATCACGAAAATATTGACAATTTGAACTTCAGCCATGACTCGCAGAGTGCTCCTTATCCCTGCGGCAGAGAAATGATCCTTTTTGAGGGCAGGCCCACCATGCGTCACACCGTCGATCTGATCACCGGTGCATCCCTCCTGCAAGGCCCTCTGTCTAATAATGGGTCCGTCAATGCGATAGGTTTCAGCACAATTGATTATCATGTCTACGGATATGACCAGTCAAACAACACCATTGTCCGGGTGGATAATAATGGCGAAGTGGTTCTGCTCAATCCCCGCCCCGCCGGCATGCCTGCTGCCCCTTATTCCGCCGGCACAATGGATATGGCGGGTTTCTATTATCTCTACGTTCCTGGAACCAGCCGTTTCTATACGGTCGACCTGCGCACAGATTCTCTTACATTCTTAAAGCTTGTAGATCCAGCTAACGGCTTTACGGAACAGACCTCCAATTACGGCACACCCTTATCCGCCCCTCTTACCATCGGTGACTGGGCATTCAGCCCTGCAGACCAGCGGTTGTATGGTGTGGAGAGAGACGGCGCCGTATACCGGATTGATGAGTACACCGGAACCGTAACGCCTCTGGAAACAACCGGCCCTAATCCCGGTGATACCTTTGGCTCTGTAGTAATTGACGGCAGCGGGAACCTCTATGCGGTCAGCAATGGGGACGGCACCATTTACCGTTACCGGATCAGCGGAGATACCGCAGCGGGCGCACGTTTTTCAATGACACCGGTGGATGCATTCAATGACGGCGCCCTCTGTCCCTATGCAGTCATTGAGCTGGATTATGGTGACGCACCGGACGCAGGCGGAGGAGGAACAGGAAGCTATAATACCCTGCTTACAAGCAACGGCCCGCGCCACGGCACCGGAAGCCCCCTGTATTTAGGAACACAGGTGACATCCGAAGAAGACGCTTATCAGAATGCCACCGCTACCGGCGATGATCTGTATCATGGGATTCAGGATGACGGCCTGTCTATCCCTCTGCCCATGCTGGCAGTGGCGGCCCTGAATTACTCTCTATCTGTCACTGCTACAAATTATACTAGCGAAACGGCTTATCTGTATGGATGGATTGATTTTAACAAAAACGGGTTGTTTGAAGCCTCCGAGGCGGCGCCCGTGCTTATTGTTCCGGCCTATTCAGGAACCGGCCAATATACCCTGGATTTTGCAATTCCCGCCGGTACTGTTATAAGGCCCGACCATACCTTTGTCAGACTGCGTCTTACCACAGAGCTTCTGACAGATACGGGGCTGGAAACGCAGGATACCCGAAGCGTAGGCCCTGCCGCTGACGGCGAAGTGGAGGATTATATTCTCAAAATCGGCACCACTACGGATGTGGCGCTCACAAAAACTGCCGACAGAGACGTACTGGTTACAGGAGATCTCATTCATTACACAATCACCATCACAAATCACGGCCCGGAAACGGCACTGGATGTCATACTGGAAGATTTGATTCCGCCGGAGATCACCAATCCCATGTACAGTCTGGATCAGGGTCCACTGGATTACTGGCCGGGAACCCTTGCGCTCGGCGATATGCCGCCCGGCCAGGTCATCACAGTTGTGATCCAGGGTGTCTTCGATGGCTCCACAATAGGACCGGTCGTAAACACGGCATCCGTCACCTCTCATTCCGAAGACTCTGATCCGGTCAACAACTCGGATACTGTGATTACTCCAGTCAACCGGGCCGCCAGCCTTGTCATTGAAAAAACGCCTGACAAAGATCCTGCTGTGATAGGAGAAAGCCTCACATTTAACATCTCAGTAACTAACAATGGCCCCGATGCCGCCGAAAATGTCATCATGTATGACATTGTTGAAACAGATTTTGAAAATCCTGAGTATTCCCTGGACAACGGCGCCACCTGGTATCCATGGCATGGCCAGCTTTTCGCAGGAACACTGGATGCCGGATTTGTTTACACATTTCTGCTTCGAGGAACCGTTCTTTCCGGAATCTCTGATGCACTCACTAACACGGCCTCTGTCACCAGCGATACCGATGACCCGGATCCGGATGACAATACCGTTACCGTTATCGTCCCCAAGTCTTCGTCCGCGGACCTGTCCGTGGTGAAAACCGGTGTCTCAAACCCAGTGGCTGCGGGGCAGACATTAACCTATATTATAACTGTAACAAACAGCGGCCCTTCCCCGGCACAGGATGTTGAGATAACCGATGTGCTTTCTGCCGATCTATTGAATGCGGAATATTCTACGGATCAGATCAGCTGGCTTGCGTGGAACGGAGGCCATATGGTGGGAATTCTGGAAGCAGGTGCCGTTTATACGCTGTATCTGCGTGCATCCGTCAGTCCTGATGCAGTGCCGGGAACGCTTTCCAATACTGTGAATGTCGCCTCGCAGACGCCGGACCCGGATCCGGGCAATAACGAATATACGGAAGTAATAACGCTGGAAGGCACTGCAGATCTCAGCGTTACGAAAACAGCGTACCCTGATACCGCAATATCAGGTGAAAAACTGGCCTATACCATTCTTGTTACGAATAAAGGTCCCTCGGATGCAGTCAATATCGTAATATCAGATATGCTCCCTCCTGGCCTGGAAAATGCGCAGTACTCCGTAGACGGAATCAATTTTCTGCCTTGGAACGGACAGTACAATCAGATATCTCTGTCCGCTGACGGCACTATTACCCTGACGATCCTCGCGGATGTTTCCCTTTCCCAGACAGAAGACCTGTTCAACATGGCCTCAGCCTTCAGCGATACCTTTGACCCGAATACGGATAATAACACAGATACTATCATAACGCCTGCTGACGCCTTCGCAGACCTGCAGATTGTAAAAACAGGTCCTGACTCAGCGGCTGCCGGTGAGGCTGTCATATATACACTCACCATTACAAACAATGGCCCCAGCAGAGCAGTGAATATTAATATAACAGATCTCCTTCCGGCAGCAGTCATGGACCCGGATTTCACCTTAAATGGTATCTATACAGGCGTATGGAATGGCAGTTATTTCCTGGCATCCCTGGATCCGTCTGAATCAGCGGAGTTGGTTATCACAGGAACACTTAGCCCTTTTGCATCAGGAACTCTGGTAAATGGTGCCTCCGTATCTGCCTCCACACCGGATCCGGATCTCACAAATAACACCTCTGAAACGACGGCAGCGATCACAGCCTTCGCAGATATTTCGGTTATAAAAGCGGCCTCTCCTTCCCCGGCCATAGCCGGAGAATACCTGATTTATACCATTGTGGCGAGCAATGCAGGCCCATCTGCCGCTGAGAGCGTGGTCTTGGAAGATACGATTCCTTCCGGACTCTCCGGGCTGGAATACTCCACAGATGAACAGAACTGGAGGCCCTGGGTCTCTTCCCTTACAATCGGTACAATTGATCCCGGAGTGCCAGTCATTATTTATATCCGGGGAACAGTAGCTGCATCCGCCTCAGGGCTGGTTACCAATACCGTGGCCATATCATCCCAGACGCCGGATCCGAATCCGGATAACAATACGTCTGCCGCTACAACACCTGTCGAGACCTCCGCAGATCTTTCCATTGTAAAGACTGCAGCCCCGAGTCCCGCAGTACCGGGCAGCCTTCTTTCCTATACCGTGTCTGTCTCTAATGCCGGTCCCTCCGATGCCCGGAATGTACAATTGATAGATCCCATATCTTCGCTGTTATCTTCCGTTGAATACTCGGTTGACAACGGGGAAAACTGGGCCCCATGGCAGGGAACGTTCAATCTGGGAACACTCGAAGCCGGAACCGGCGCTATCATATTAATACGAGGGAATCTGAGCAGCGCAGCAACGGGCACCATAGAAAATATAGCCATCATCAGCTCTACAACTCCGGATCCCGATCCGGATAATAACTCTTCCACCCTATTTACGCCGATACAGAGTTCTGCCGATCTATCTGTTGTAAAATCTGCAGATCCGGTTCCTGCAGTACCGGGACAGTACCTGACCTACACGGTTACCGTCCGCAATGCCGGGCCGGAGACGGCACAGGATGTCTCGCTGTTTGACACACTGCCGGCAGAGCTGTCTCAGCCGTTATTTTCAACAGACGGAGGCACTGCCTGGAATCCATGGTCCAGCCCATATATCATAGGGACATTGGACAGCAATGCCGATGCTGTCATTCTGCTGCGCGGCATACTGGGCGCATCCACTGTCAAACTTCTAACAAATGAGGCATTTGTTTCCTCTTCCACTCCGGATCCTGATCCGGATAATAATACGTACAGTCTTCTGACACCGGTCGGGGCTTCGGCTGATATCTCAGTCACGAAAGCTGCATCACCGGTTCCTGCAGTCCCGGGCTCGCTGATTACCTACACCATACAGGTTGCCAACGCAGGACCGGATACCGCCGATCAGATTGTCCTGACGGACCTTCTGTCTGCAGAGATTCAAAATCCGGAGGCCTCTCTAAACGGAGACTCCTACTCCACATGGGACGGTTCGCTGAATATCGGCAGCCTGGAAGCTGCCCAAAGCGCCCTCGTTACGATTCGGGGAACGATTGCTGTTGATGCTGTCACACCGATATATAACAAAGCTTCTGTGTCCTCCGATACGCCGGATCCTGTTCCGGATAATAACACGGCTGAGCTGGAGACGCCGCTTGCTCCTTCAGCGAATCTATCCGTCACTAAAAGCGGAAGTCCCAATCCGGCCGTTCCAGGAGAACCTGTAACCTACACGCTGGCCATACGCAATGCAGGTCCCTCCCAGGCCAGCGGCATCATTGTGATTGATGCGGTTTCCAGTCTTCTGGGGCAGGCAGAATACCGCACAGATGATGCCTCCGGCTGGGAACCGTGGACCGGAACCTGGCAGCTCTCTTCCCTGGAGCCGGGCAGTTCTGCCGTACTGACGATCCGCGGCACATTAAGTGCATCCGCCACAGGAGTGCTTACAAACACCGCTGTCATTACCTCCTCCACCTCAGACCCCGACCCGTCAGATAACCGGGATACGGAGGAACTGCAGATCACACCGTCTGCTGATCTTTCCGTCACAAAATCCGCCAGCCCTGTGCCGGCAGTGCCCGGCGGCCTGGTAGTCTACACACTGACCGCATCCAACGCCGGACCTTCCGATGCCGCAAACGTTACTCTGAAGGATACACTTTCTGCGCAGCTGACCGGCCAGGAATACTCTGCCGACAATGGCCGTACCTGGAATGAATGGAACGGCTCCTTTACGCTCGATCAGCTAAGCGTCGGAATGACCTACACGCTGCTCCTTCGTGGCCTGCTCACAATCCAGAATCCGGGTGTACGGGAACTCTTAAATACAGTTTTCATAGACAGCGATACCCCAGACCCTGATCCAGATAATAACTCCGTTATCATCATAACACCTGTCAGAGCAACGGCTGACCTTGCGATTCGTAAAACAGCTTCACCTTCTCCTGTATCGCCGGGGGAACCCCTCACTTATGATATCTCTGTTAACAACCTGGGCCCGGATGCGGCCGAGAACGTGCTTATCACAGATGCTGCCATATTAAATGAACTGGAGAATCCTCTGTATTCCACGGATGGCGGACTAACTTGGAGCAAATGGAGCGGTTCTTTCTCCGTCGGTACTCTGCAGCCAGGGAGTGATTTTTCCGCCCTGCAGATAAGAGGCGCCGTCCCCGAAGGAAGAACGGCTGTCCTGAACACCGCAGCGGTCAGCAGCACGACTTCAGATCCGGATTCAGGCAATAATACGGTTTCTATCACAATACCTGTGATTCCATCGGCGGACCTTTCAATCACTAAAGAAGCCGCACCGTCACCTGCCATTCCCGGGGAAACACTGACTTATACCATAACGCTGGAAAACCACGGACCCGGGAACGCCCGGAATATCACACTGATTGATACCGTTCCTGCACAGCTTATGAATGCTGTGTTCTCGGTCAACCAGGGGCAGACCTGGCAGACCTGGCAATCACCTTACCAGGCTGAGAACCTGGCAGCCGGAGACAGTATTGTGGTCCTCATTCGGGGAACACTAAATAAAACTGTATCCGGCGCCATCATAAATACGGCGGCAGTCGCCTCATCTACACCTGACCCTGATCCAACAAACAACACTGCAACTGAGAAGACATCCGTTGAGGACACGGCGGATCTGTCAATCACCAAACTGGCCCATCCCAATCCTGCCGTTCCCGGCCAATACCTGACGTATTCCATCCTTGTTTCAAACGCCGGTCCTGCAGATGCGCTGAATGTATTATTAACTGATCCCGCAGTAAACGCTGAATATTCCCTTGATTCCGGCATACACTGGCTGCCCTGGACCGGTTCGTACACCCTGGGAACCGTTTATACAGGCACCGTAATCAGGCTTTTGCTGCGCACGCTTCCTGATGCGGATAACACCGGTGTACTCAGCAACACTGCCGGTGTGACATCATCCACACCAGATCCCGATCCCGATAACAATACGGTTACCGTAGACACACCCATCGCGGAAACAGCCGATCTGAAACTGGAGAAAACCTCCGATATCACTTACGCAGTTTTGGGCGACACGGTCACTTATCAGATCCATGTCTCAAACCTGGGGAATATAGATGCAGAAAATGTAATGCTCCGGGATGATCCTCCGGAAGGACTGGAGAACCTGGAGTATTCCACCGACAATGGAGATACCTGGAACCGCTGGAGCAGTCCTTACGCCATCGGAACCATACCAAATCATGAATCACGGATGATTCTACTGAAGGGGACCGTGACGGCAGCAACCGGAAGCATTGTAAATATGGCTTATGTAACCAGTGATACTCCCGATCCGGACCACAGCAACAACAGCGGCTATTCCAGTATCGATGTAGGCAATGTACCGTCCGCTGACCTGGCAGTTACCAAAAAGGCGCACTGCCGGACCGTGTGCCCCGGAAGATTTATAGAATACTGTATCACTGTGACCAATCTGGGCCCGGATATGGCAAAAGATGTTATTATTACCGATCTGCTTCCGACCGCCATTTTTGAACCGCGCTATTCTTTGAATAACGGCCATACCTGGCAGCCCTGGACAGGGCAGCTTATGATAGGAAGCCTGGCTGACAAAGACACCGTAACACTGTTTCTAACCGGCAAGATAGATTGCTGCGCCCACGGTACTATCACAAATACCGTTACCGTATCCGGCTCCGTACAGGATCCAAATCCGGAAAACAACAGAGCAGACGCTGCTGTAACCGTATGTAGTAATTAAACATTTCAGTTCACAGTTTCGTAACAATTTATTTATTAAAAACTTACGCAAAATAAATGATTTGTTACCATTATGTAACAATAAGGCACTTTTTATTTTACACTTCAATGCAAAATGTTATTATTATCCTACTTTAAGATTACAAAAGATGAGGAATAAGAGATGATGACCAATAAAATAGGCAGTAACATCAGGGCGCTGAGGAAAAAGAATTACCTAACCCAGGAGCAATTGGCAGAAACGCTGAATATGACACGCCAAACGCTCTCCAACTACGAACTAGGAAAACGGATTCCTGATATTTATGAATTGATACGAATTGCAGATTTATTTCATGTCTCTTTAGACGAAATGGTCGGAAGGAATCCAAATAATTACAAAAACAAGGACTGCGGTTTATAATCGTAGTCTTTGTTTTATTTATACCATAAATGACTGATCAAAATATCCTAAAGTTTGACGGCAATATGGCAATTGCCTGGAGCGGAAGCCTTGACTTTACCGTGGAACGTTCCGGTAAAACACTGCTTGGTTCTGCTGCTTCCGGGGAGGGACTGGTAAATGTGTATAAGGGAACAGGAAAAGTACTGCTTGCCCCTGTAGACAGGCCGGTCGTCTAAACAAAAGAATTGCACAGCCATCACAGAAAGCACATCAGAAATGGTGTGCTTTCTATTCTATCTGCTAAAATTCAGAAATGCGGCTACATCATGAGCAAAGCCTTTCCAAAATAAGATCCAGTACACCTGAGGCGGCCCTTCTCCCTTCCAGGCCGCCGCTTGCCCAGCGTGCTTCCTTTACCAGCCATTTGTACGATGTCAGCCGGCCTTTCTTTGCCGATATATCAACCTCTCCTATTGAAAATGTAACCGCAGTATCCCGCTCTGCCTTTCCGCTTCCACACTGAAAAGACGGGATTCCCCTTCCCCCGCTTGAATTAAAATTATAGGCCCCCTTGTGCATGTGCCCGCATAAATAAAAATCAATATTATAGTCGTTAAAATTCTTCCAAATAAACTGCTGGTCATTCTCTGTAAACCAATTGACCGGGTGATGGCCTGCAGCAATATTAATACACTTTTCCTGATCTTTTAACTTTCTGATTTCCTGATAAAAAGATCCTTTTTCAAGGATAAGCTTACCTTCGTCCTCATCAGTTCCGGACGTAAAGGCCGTATTTATTAAAAATACATTAAACTTATCTTTTGTAATTGTTTTATATATATATTGAGCCTCCTCATTTTTTATTTTTCTATAAAATATATTATATTTGCTGAAATCCTTCTGTAATTGCCTAATATTGTCCTTTCCAAACTCAAATCCGCTTTTTCTTGTTTCCGCTACCGCAAGATCCCTGGAGTGAGACCTGGCCAGGTCATGATTCCCCGGTATGATAAATAACTCATCCGGAGTGAGTTTTAAGAGATAAATTAATGCTTCAATAAATTTCTTCAGATTATAATCATAATATCCTCCCTGGTAAGTCAGATCACCGGTGATAAATACCGCATCAAATTCATGTTCTTGGGACATCTCCCATAATTTTTCTAAAAGACTGTCCCTCATTCGTTTCATTTCATTGTTCTCATCAGCAGAAAAATGTATATCTGACAAATGCACCCACCTTATAGTATCCATTTTACCTCCAGAGCTTAAAACTGGCACCCCAGTATTCATGACATCATTTTAGCATATTCTTATAGAGTTGTCCCTTATCATTACAAAATAAAAAGGAAGGCGGCTCAAGTTTGAGCGCCTTCCTTTTTATAAGTGTAAAAGCTGATTACAAATCATAATATTTTTCAAATTCCGCGGGGTGCGGTATCTGTGATATCTCCAGGCTTTCTTTCCGTCTGCGTTTCAGCCAGATCTCAATCAGCCTCTCCGGAAACACCCCTCCCGCCGTCAGATATTCATGGTCGCATTCCAGTGCATCCAGTGCTTCATCCAGCGTCTTTGGAAGTGACTGGATCTTTGCCTTTTCCTCCTCCGGCAGATCGTAAAGATTGCAGTCATAGGGACCCCAGCCATGTTCAGTAGGATCGATCTGGTTCTTGATACCGTCCAGTCCGGCCATCAAAATCGCTGCGTAAGCATAATATGGATTGGCAGTAGCATCCGGATTCCTCAGCTCAAAACGCTTTGCCTTCGGTGACTTCGCATAGGCCGGGATACGGATCACAGCACTGCGGTTAGAGGTTGCGTACCCAATCGTAACAGGCGCCTCATATCCCGGAACAAGCCGTTTGAAAGAGTTTGTAGAGGGATTGGTAAATGCGCAGAGAGAACCAATGTGCTTCAAAAGCCCGCCGATAAAGTAATGCGCGGTTTTGCTTAAACCGGAATAGCCTTTCTCATCATAGAAAATCGGCTCTCCGTCTTTCATAAGGAGCATATGCACATGCATTCCGTTTCCGGCTTCTTTATGGATTGGTTTGGGCATAAATGTAGCGGTCTTGCCTTCCTGTACGGCAGCATTTTTAATGATATATTTGATAATCATTGTCTTATCCGCCATGTCCACCATATCACCCAGTTCTACTTCAATCTCCATCTGTCCTGAGCCGCCTACCTCATGGTGGTGGTATTTCACGTCGATTCCCCAGTCTTCCATATACATACACATCTTGCTTCTTAAGCTGTAAGCGATGTCATGCGGCGCTGCAATATGATATCCGCCGCCTTTGGGCACCTGGTATCCTGCATTGTCAGGCCCTTCTTTTCCGCTGTTCCAGGATGCCTGCCTGGTGTCTACCGTAAAAGAGGTCTTATAGGGCTCTGCCATATAGCTTACATTGTCAAATAAATGAAATTCAAATTCCGGCCCGATCAGCATCTCGTCTGCAATTCCCTCTGACTTCATATATTCCATTGCACGCAGGCTGACGTTCCTTGGGTATTGATCGAAAGGGGTATTCTCCTTCCCAATCACGCATACATTCCCGCACATGGTCATGGTAGGAATCTCCGTAAATGGGTCGACAACCGCGGTTGCCGGATCGGGGATGAATACCATATCGCTCTTCTCCACCGGTGCATATCCGTAGTTGGAACCGTCAAACCCAATGCCATAGACGAAAATGTCGTCGTCGAACCTTTCTACAGGGATTGTGATATGACGCCACCTTCCGTCCAGGTCCGTCATCTTGAAATCAATCATTCTGATTCCCTTCTCATTGCATACCTTCCTGATATCAGTGCTGTTTAACATGATATACCTCCAATTAGTAAATTTGTTTTTCCTGAACTTTGTCCCAGTATTTGTTCAGGCCACATGTCTTGTCTCATGATATTATTACTATTTTAGCATATCCTGGCAGCAAAAGGGAATGTTAAGTTCATCATTTAATTATAAAAAAGGATGCTGTTGGTAACACTCTGAGGGTGCACACAATAACGTTATCCGGACATAGGCACAGCAACCTGTGACCTTTGGTTTCTAAAGCTTGAGCATCTTAATGTGTAAACCCGTATACCTTTGGTTTTTTATCTTTCGCATGGGGGAGTATGACCGCTTCGTCTAATTCACGGATTCCCTCTTCTATGTCACGCATGAGCAGTTCTGCCATATCATAATTCAAGTCGGCACGGCAGACGATTCTCTGAATAACAGTATCTTCCAGATTCACAGGCAGCGGATAAGTAGGAATCTGCCATCCCCTCATAAGCAGGCGGTCAGAGAGATCATAAAGAGTCCACTCCTGCCCCGTTTTTTCTTTTATTGTATAGCATACAACCGGCAAGTCGCTTCCGTCATGGTATATGAAAAATCTTCCTGTTTTCTCAATTTCCTTTGCCAGATAGTGAGCCACGTCCTGTGTTTTTTGCTGAATGCGGCGGTATCCCTCCCTGCCAAGCCGGATGAAATTGTAATACTGGCCGATAATCTGGCTGGCCGATCTGGAAAAATTGATTGCAATTGTCGGCATCTTACCTCCGAGATAATCTACCTCAAATATTAGTTCCTCTGGAAGATATTCTTTGTCTTTCCACAAAATCCATCCGATACCCGGATAGACAAGACCATATTTATGACCGGAACAGTTGATTGACACTACATTTTTTAAACGGAAATCCCAGCAAAGCTCCGGATTGACAAATGGAACGAACAAACCTCCGGAAGCGGCGTCAACATGGATATAAACTTTGTGCTCTGTTGAAGCATTGTATTCTTCAAGTATCTGGTCAATCGCCTTCAAATCATCAAATTTCCCTGTATATGTAATGCCGAGGATACCGACTACACCAATCGTATACTCATCTACATAGTTTAATACTGCATCTGGACGCATACTCATACATTCTGTATCCATCGGCACCTGACGAAGTTCTACATCCCAGTAAACACAGAATTTCTCCCAGCAGACCTGATAACCTGATGAAATGACCAGATTTGGCTTTTTGTTTACATCAAGCCCTAAAACAGAGGCCCGCTTACGCCACCGGAATTTCATTGCCATCCCTGCCAGCATGCACGCTTCCGAGGAACCTACTGTGGATGTGCCGATTGCAGCGTCTGTTTCCGCGGCATTCCATAGATCCGATATAATCCGTATGCAGCGCTGTTCTATCTCGGCTGTCTGCGGGTATTCCGTCTTGTCAATGGCATTTTTTTCAAGTGTCTCTGACATCAGTCTGATCGCCTCATCTTCCATGTAGGTCTGACAGAAAGTAGCCAGATTTAACCTTGCATTCCCCTCGTTCATCAGTTCATCCATTATGAGCCGGTATGCAAGGGCTGGTTCTAAGGGCTGTTCCCCTATCTTGTTTTTCGTAATCGGGGAGTCCGCCGCTAACGTCCCGAATAAAGGCGTATCATAAGAATCCTTTAGTTTTCGTTTTTCCTTATCACACAGCATAATCATTTCCTCCTGATCTTCATTTGATATAGACTGACGCAGTATCCGTATTCTTTGATGCTAATACTACTTTATCACAAAAGGCGTAATAAAGGAAAATATATGAGCAACTTCTTCTATTGATTTCAATTCCCTAGAGCATAATCCCATTATTTATCTACACTAAACATCATAAAATCAGCACCTTTTGATTTATAGATTTGTATTACGTTTTTCTGGCTTTATCCATCGAAACTTATTACAAAATAAGCCCTTACAAACAGCGTAAAACCGCTATTTATAAGGGCTTGTTTCTAAAATATTAACGCAAACCTAATATTACTGTCCCATCTGTTTTGCCAACTTTTATTTACTGTTTTCTCAAATGCCCATTTTATAAGGCTTTCTACGCTTTCCTCAATTCTGCTCTTCCATTTTACCCAATTTCCCTTTGGGTAGAAACTTTTCATTCCCGTTGAAAGCAAATTTCTCTTATTTTGCTATGTTGGGTACTCTTTTATGCACACTGGGTAGAGTTTTTATTTTTCTGAACTTTCTGTTTTTCACTCACGCTACCAAACTTTGCTATTTCTTCTTCAAATTTTGTTTCTGTCACATGAGTATATATGTCAATCGTTGTACTGTAATGCTGATGTCCCATTAGCATTTGCACTACTTTAGCGTCCATTCCTTTTTCAAAGCACCTGCTACAAAATGTATGTCGGATTGCATGAGGATAAAGGTCTTTAAATTCTATCGGCTCTCTGTTTTCCTTTACCGCTTCTATTGCTTCTTGAAAATTGATTGCTTTTACTACTTTCTTAATTTCTTTTTCTGCTACATTCCGAATAACTGGACTTCCTAAAGAAGTGGTAAACACCAAGTTATCAAATTCTCCACTTGAACGCCAACGATTTCCATAGGCTTTTTTCTGCCTGTTCTGTTTTTCTTTTTGAGATAACAGAATTTCTTCTGTTTCTGCCATAAACGGAATACTTCTGTATGAATTATGTGTTTTAGGCTTTGTTAGTCGCATAGTCTTTACTCCATTTTCATATTGACAGGATAAAGACCTTTGAATGTTAATACATTTCTTATTCCAGTCTATATCTTCCCATTTCAGACCACCGACTTCCCCAATTCGCATACCCGTCAGAAACATAATGTAAAACATCTCTTTATACCAGTTATGCTCTACTTCCTGCAAAAACCTTGTTTGCTCTGCCATTGATAAGAAACGTCTTTCTGCTGTTTTATTTTCCCAAGGTACATTGATTTCAAAACATGGATTGATGTCTATAATACGATTATTCTTTGCAGACTCCAAACACTCCCGAACTCTGCCTAAAGCATCTCGCATACTGGAAGACGCTCTCCCCTGCTTATTCATATCGTTAATGACACGTTGAATATCCAAGTTCCGTATATCTGTCACTTTCATATTCCCTATTGCTTTTCCAAATGTATTATAATATTTGCTACGCATAGGAAACACGCTTGTTTCCTTGATATTAGGAATTTTATAATTTGCAAACCATTCCTCAAACCATTCATTCAGCGTTATTTTCTGACGTTTCATATCAATATTATTTCTTGCTTCTTCTTTTGCCTTTTCAAACAATATTTTTAATTTCTTCAAATCAACATCATACAAGTTAATGTCTATTCCGTTTATCTTTGCTCTTGCTTCGTATCTACCGTCCTTTCTTTGACGTAAACCTGTTCCTAATTCTTTTCCTTTTAAATCTTTACCCATAATCTCTACCCTTTCTATCAATCAAATATTTTGATAAATAAAAAGGGAACTTCTGTGATTTTAACCATATACTACTATAAGTTCGCCTCCTTTTCAATCAGAACTTCAATAACTTTTTGCTTGTTGCTCTAGCCATGTGTCTAATAATCTTCTGTTCGCATACCACCGATACCCAATCTTCATGGAAAACGGACAGTTTCTACTTTTCAAGAGTTCTCTTGTCTTTGTTTCTCCAAGTCCAAGATACTCACTTACTTCCTTTAAATTTAATAATGCTTTTTCTATACGATTATCCCCTTTCCTCTAATCTTCTTGCTTTTATGTAATCATCATACAACTGTTTCTGTGTGATATTCATTTCTCCATTTGCTACAAGATTACCGATATAATCCCTTTTCTCTATCTTTCCAACCTCTGCAAACAGTTTCAAAGACGGAGCAACATACTTTTCTAACCATTCCCACACCTTTTGTAAACTTTTCTTCTGTGGTTGCATGGTAAGTTTAACCTTACCTATATCTTTCATCAGTTCCGCCCACGCTTGATAGGTTGGGTAAAGCCTTTTTCGTGTTGTCATGCTGTCTGTCGGCTTTTCTAAAAATCGTATTTTGCTGTTCAATACTTCCATTGCCAGTCCTGCCACATCTCTATATCTCAATAATTCCTGTACTACGCTAACTGCCATTTCCTGCCGAAATCTCAACTCATATCTATTCCAATTTTCGTCTAATTCTGTTCCATATTTTTTATTCTGTTCATATCCTTTTTCATAAAATACCAATCTCAAATTGCTGGCTGAACTGCCGAGATAAAGACTACCACCTTTACTCTGAAACACTTCTTCTTTCAGTTCTCCCGAGTCGTGAAAATCTATCTCCCTTAGTTTTGTGGAAAGCAATCCCTCTTTTGTCCGTACAATCAAATCGGGAATACTCAAATAAGGTTTTCTATCATCTATCGCCAAATCAATCCGAGGAACATTGATATGATACTGGCAAACTCTGTTCAAGAAATCAAACCATGTTTCCTCATTGAGTTGTAAAAAATTCTCATAGTTGCGACAGCCTTTCCCACTCATTAAAATCTGAAAGCCTTGATACTGTGCATTTCCTGTCGGCTTTAGCACCTTGATATTATCGAAGATTGCCACAACCTCATGTCCTGCAATCCCCTTTTCATAACCCGTTACGGTCATAAGTTCCAAAGGTATTCTCAGTACATCTTCTATAACTGCTTCTAACGGAACTTCCTTAATCGTTATCTGACACCAGTCTATCAAGGCACTTAATGCTTCTTTCTGTCGTATTACTCCCCTGTTAGTGTAGGGGAGTTCTGGAAGAAAACTTCCGCTTCTTTCTTCCAAATTTACCATACCTCCTATCTGCAATGGCGTTGCCATTGCCCTGCCCTCAACCTGCCGTTTGGTACGTCAGAACGAGGACAGGAACTTTGACCGCCTACATATTTTTGTTTGCAACAGGGCGGATACCCTTACAGGTAATCTTCTCCACTAATACAGGAAAGTTTCCTCTCTGCACATAAGGGGCATATACTGGTTCTTCCAGTTCCACCACCGCATAAGGCTCAATCTTCGGAAGTTCCGTTGCTTCCAAGCGAATATCCACGCTGTTCCCAAGCTTCATGCTTCCAAGATGAAGTTTTAAGGCTTCCACTTCCTCTGTTTTCTTCTTACTGTCTTTATCATAGCGGTAACAGTTATCCGCACCCATGAAACGAAGTTCTCCAAATGCTTCTTTTACCTGTTCTTTTGTCAATGTAATCTGCATACACGTTCCTTTCTCCCCGTTGAACCGATAGGTCAGTTTCTCATATTTTCAATTTCTTATTACGACGTCGTTTGTGGTTCAGTTATTTCTGAACTTAATTGTATATTAGCACAGACATATTTGTTTTGCAATAGGAAGTTTAGTTTTTTATAAACTTTTTATTTTCTTTTTTCTGAACTTGTGGTATAGTGTCCTTAGACGATAAGATATGAAAAGTTATAACGAGATATGGAAAGAGAGGGTTTTCAGATGAATACAATCGCAGAACGGATTAAATTTGCCATGAAAGCAAAAAATAAAAAACAAGTAGATATAGTCAAAGATACAGGTATCAGCAAAGGGGCGTTTAGTTCCTATCTTTCGGGACAATACAACCCCAAAGCCGATAAAATGGAACTGATCGCCGACTCCTTAGATGTAGATTTGCGTTGGCTTTACGGACAAAATGTGCCTATGGAACATACAAGTCAAAACGATAACGCCCTGCAATATGTCTTTTATAACAACTCCTGCTCTGAGTATCTTCTTGATGATTTAGATGATATATATATCGCCATGATGACACAATATGCCGCCCTCATTCCACGCTTTTATGTCCTTGTCAATCGTGCTGGAAATGCAATGCACATACTGCCACTATTTTTGAAAGAGGATAGTTCCCAATTCTATAAATGCCCGTCTGATTTCTTTTATTCCGACAGGCATACAATTTTTACAAGAGATTTTGAAAGCATTCACATGGTATTAACAACCGCCACGATTTACTATTATGGAATTGATACAGCAACCTATGAACCGAAAGTTACCATGCTCTCCTACTCACAGACTGACGACTGCTTTCATATCGACAACGGAATACAAGACGGTCACATAAAAGCATTTGAAAAGGAACTGGAGAAAGAAGCACTTTACTTAAAGCATAACGCCCAGTAACAGACAAGAGGACTTGCAAGGTTTCCGACCTTTCAAGTCCTCTGCTGTATCATGGTGCTGTTGGCTGTGTCCGTTCCGTCAAGGACTGCCCTACGGCGTATCGGCTACGCCTTGTTCCTTGACCTCACTACATTTTCTCTTTTTCTTGACACAACAAAAGCCTGCACGAATTTTCTTCAATCCGACAGGCTCTCATTCTTTCACATACTCTATCAGTTCTTCTATTCCACACTCCAAGTAACTGCACAGTTTACAGATTAGTTGTGCGTCTAATCTCTGAAATTCATTTCTGCAATAACGATTAAAATTAGACCTCGGTATATCCAATTCCTTACAAATGGTATTCTTACTAATTCCTTTTTCTTTCAGCAGTTCCTCTATGTGAAGTTCCAAATGTCCATACTTCATTGCCTCACCTCTACATAAAAGTATATTCAATAAATCTTTATGTAGTAATTCACTATATAGTGAGGTACTATATACTTATCCCTATAACTATACAGAAACAGAGGTATATCAAAATGAAAAAGAAATTGTTATTTGCCACTATTATTCTAGTCTTGCTTGCAGGCATTCTCTATTACATTAGCTTGCCCGATTATCTTGTATTTAACAGTATGTCATTCAGCAATGGGGCTAATCGTGATACCGAACTACAAGTTATTGTATATCAATACTGGAATACAGATGAAGTAATAGCGGAAATCGAAGCAGAACATAATCAAATCAACGGAACTCCTACTATTCTTACAATCAATCTGTATCACTCTAAATGGTCTTTTCGCAATGGATATGAACCATTTTATAGTACCACTATCAATTATAATTAAAAAGAAAAAGCAGACAGTCAATAAAAAAACTGTCTGCAATAATATGGAATTTACCCCTTTAACCCTCTCGCCTGTCTATCCATATCTTCAATAACAATATCATAGATTTCTCCGATTTGAGAACAATATTCTAACACTTTCCATGGCTCATTTGTATGAAAATGAATTTTAATCAATTCTTCATCTCCAACCGCCAATAAGCAATCTCCTTTAAAATTATTTGTGAAATATTCATTTATTTTATCTTCATCAAGATTTTCGCCTTCAATCAAAAGTTGAGTATCATATCTAAATTCTAACATCCTATTATCCTCCAAATTCACATTTTTCAATTTTACAAACTGAAGTTTATCAGATTGTGTACTTCATAGGGGTAAACCTAATCCCGTCTATTTCTTGCTCGTCTGATTGTGGCTTAAATCCGATATGAAGATAAAATGGCTTACCGTATGGTGACGAATTTAAAGTAATCTCGTGCAACTTTGGAGCATCTTTCAAAATATCTGCTAAAAGATACTGAAAAATTGAAGTAGCTACACCTTGACGATGATATTCTTTCTTTGTGAATGCTAAGTTGATATGCTTCCTGTTTGAATACATACCGATAATTCCAATCATTTTACCCTTGTCAAACGCCGCATATATAGGGCAGATACCTTGTTGACATTTTGAAATAAATTCATCATTTTCAACTATATCTCGCTTGAATGTTTCAATTCCCTCCGGTTTATAGTCCGGTGCTTCAAATTGTAAAAACACTTCTAATGCTAAAGCAAGGGCTTCCATTACTTCATTGCTATGTATTTTTCGTATTTCATACATATCTCCACCTCAAATTCTAATTTGTTTATTTCTCTTATTCTAGCATATTCCCCAATCTTTAACATTATTTTTTTAAAAAATTTGAGGGCATATTGCAAAATGCAATACACCCTCAACACTCACAGCGTTCCCTTTCTATTTTTAAACAACAAGTAAATTCCTCGTTAAGAGGTTGGGTAAATTTCTTTACCCAATACCCTACCCAATCTGTACCCAAAATAGCACGATATTTTGTGAGATTTTACAGTAGTTCATAACACTTGTCAAAATAGGCAGAAACCGCTTAAATACGCTATTTAATTTGCTTTTTACCAGTCTTGCGATTGATAAATTAGTTTCCCATCTGGGCAGCTACTTCCGCTGCAAAGTCTTCATTTTTCTTTTCCAGGCCTTCACCAGTCTCAAAACGTACAAATCTCTTAACTGATACATTCGCATTGTTCTCTTTTGCTACTTTTTCTACATATTTAGCAACTGTCAGATCACTGTCCTGTACATACGCCTGGTCTAACAGACATACTTCTTTTAATTCTTTGTTCAGACGGCCAATGATCATTTTCTCAATGATATTGTCCGGCTTTTCTGGATTTTCCTTCTTAGCCTGTGCTAACAGGATCTCTTTCTCATGATCCATGTATTCCTGGGAAACTTCTGCGCGGGATACATACTTCGGATACATAGCCGCTATCTGCATTGCCACATTCTTCAGGCATGTTCTGATTTCGTCATTTACTACATCTGCCTCAGCCTCTACAAGAACACCGATACGGCCGCCGCCATGGATATAGGATACAACACATCCGTCTGTCACTATTTTTTCAAATCTTCTGATATTCAGATTCTCACCGATTACTGCAACTTTCTCTACAAGCGCGTCTTTCACAGTCTTTGTTGTGTCTTCAGCCCATGCCTCAGCCATGAATGCATCCATATCTGCTGCATCTGTATCTGCTGCCTGATTAACAACTGCCTCTACGAATGCCTGGAAATCTGCATTCTTTGCAACGAAGTCTGTCTCAGAATTTACTTCTACAATTGCTGCAACTTTATCATCTTTAACAACGGTTTTTACGATACCTTCTGCTGCAATTCTTCCGGCTTTTTTCTCTGCCTTAGCCTGTCCGTTCTTTCTCAGGTATTCAACTGCTGCGTCCATATCTCCATTTGTCTCACTCAGAGCCTTCTTGCAGTCCATCATGCCTGCGCCCGTCATTTCTCTTAATTCTTTTACCATTCCTGCTGTAACTGCCATGATTCATTCCTCCATTATTCATTCTTGATTGCATATTTTAAAAATGCTTCAACCTGTATCCACAGGCTGAAGCATCCCAAGTCTATAATTACTCTGCTTCTACAGTCTCTTCAGCTACTGCTTCTTCTGCAGCTTCTTCATAATATTCTTCTTCAGCACCTGTTGCGCCCTGATTAGCCTCAATTACTGCATCGGCCATCTTGGAAACAATTAATTTAACAGCTCTGATCGCATCATCATTACCCGGAATTACGAAATCAAGTTCTTCTGGATCGCAGTTTGTATCACAGATACCGATCAACGGAATTCCCAGTGTATGCGCTTCCTGAACACAAATTCTTTCTTTTTTCGGGTCTACGATGAAGATTGCATCAGGGATTCTCTTCATTTCTTTGATACCGCCCAGGTTCTTCTCTAACTTAGCCCATTCTTTTTTCAGTTCAATTACTTCCTTCTTTGGAAGTACATCGAATGTTCCGTCTTCGGACATTCTCTCAATATCTTTTAAACGCTGAACTCTGCTCTGGATTGTCTTGAAGTTTGTCAGCATACCGCCGAGCCATCTTTCATTAACATAGAACATTCCGCAGCGCTCTGCTTCTGTCTTAATGGCATCCTGTGCCTGTTTCTTTGTTCCTACAAACAGAATTGTACCACCCTCAGCTGCAATATCAGCAACAGCCTGGTATGCATCATCAACCATGCCTACAGATTTCTGTAAGTCGATAATATAGATACCATTTCTCTCTGTGTAGATGTAAGGAGCCATCTTAGGGTTCCATCTTCTTGTCTGATGTCCAAAGTGAACACCTGCTTCTAAAAGTTGTTTCATTGAAATAACGCTCATGTTTCTTCCTCCATTTGGTTTTTAACTTCCGCATGTTTTTGCTCTCCTTTGAGACCGGTCTGCACTGTGCAGGCTTAGGCACCGTCAAAGATATCCGCATGCGTGTTTTTTTGCAACGGTTGTAGTATAACATAGAAAATACTGGAATGCAAGGCTTTTCTGTGGTATCTTGTCTGTCTGTCTTGTCTGTCTTGTCTGTCTTTATTCTCAAACTATCTTGTTATATTGTGTGATGTATTCTGCTTTATTCATCTTATTTGCCTTATTTGATTTTTCTGTACTCACTTCTTATAACTTGTCTCTGTACCATCTCTGTGTTATGCTAAATAAGGTGTACTGTTCATATCTTCTGTTTTAGGAACGGTATATTATAGCACATTTTTGTAAAACTTACATATATAGGGAGGAAAAAGCTATGAAGTTTACATTTGCACATAACAATTTAAATGTTTATGATTTACAGAGATCACTTGCTTTTTATGAGGAGGCGCTTGGACTCAAACCTGTCAGCACAAAAGATGCCAAAGACGGAAGTTTTACACTGGTATACCTGGGCGATGCCACCACTCCGCATCTTTTAGAACTTACCTGGCTGCGCGACATGAACAGGCCCTATGAACTGGGCGACAATGAAATCCACCTTGCGTTTAGAGTAGATGATTTTGACGCAGCCTTCGCAAAACATAAAAAGATGGGCTGTGTATGCCACGAAAATTCGGAACTGGGGATATACTTTATAGAGGATCCGGATGGATACTGGCTGGAAATTGTACCCTCGAAATAGAAGAACATGAAAAAAGGAATCCGTTATCCGGACTCCTTTTTTTATATTCTGAATTACCAATATCTTACGTATACGGAAACACGAACCGGGCTTACACATATCGTTGTACCTGGCTGCTGTGCTTCGATCATCTGACCGTTACCTATGTATATTGCCACATGTCCGGGAGTCCATGCGATGTCCCCTGGCTGCGGATCGCTGACTCTTTGACCGCCGTAGAGCTGGTCTGTATCCACACGGCCGATTGAGATACCTGCCTGTGCGTGGCACCACTGTGTGAGTCCTGAACAGTCCAGGCCTACATATGGTGTTGTACCGCCCCATACATACGGAACACCAATCTGTGTCCATGCAGCATTTACAATTGCCTGTGCCGCGGAAGTGTTTCCTGAACCGCCGCCTCCGTTATTGCCCGGATCAGATGGCGTCTGTGGTGTACTCGGGGTATCTGGTGTGCCAGGAGTCTCTGGTGTACCAGGCGTTTCCGGAACGTTTGGTGTAATTCCGCCACCATTGTTTGTTCCGCCGCCATTATTTGCACTCTCATTCCTTGCCGCTTCCTCTGCCAAACGCTGTCTCTCGCGTTCTTCTTCAGCGGCTCTTCTCGCTGCTTCCTGGATCTGTGCGTCAAGATTTTCCACTTCGGCACTCTTGCTTTCAATCGTATTGCTCAGCTCAGTCTGCTGCGCCTCATACTCTGTCTGCATATCTTCCAGCTTATTCATATCTTCTTCCAGCGTAGTTTTCAGTTCTTCTACTTCATTCACCGTTTCCACATACTCATCCAGCATGTTACGGTCATAGGTATGTATCTTCTGAACATATTCTGCCTGGCTTAACATCTCTGCAATGCTTCCGGAACTTAAGATCCGTTCCACTGCCGAGCCATCGCCTTCTTCATACATATACTTAATACGAAGCTTCATATCCTCGTACTGCTGCTTTTCCTTTGCTTGTGCTTCTTCCAGCTGCTTCTCTGCTTTTGTGATCTCCTCACCTTTCGTAATCAACTGATTCTGAAGATCTGTCATCTTAGACATCAATGTTGATAACTGTGACTGAAGACTGTTCACCTCATTCTCCGCAGCTTTTTTCTGTTCTTCCAGACCTGATGTGTTTGGCGCTGCAAACACAGGTACGGCAATCATAGAACATGTCAGTGCCGTTGCAACAAACATATTGCGTACTCTTTTCATTTTCATAAAATAACACCTATCCTTATTTTTTTATCTATGTCCCCACATATATTTTTTACTATACAATATTCATCAGCATTTTTCAACAGGATATTCCGAAAAAAAACGATAATATTGCTGGAAAATAATTGAAAAGGATCCTCAATGCCGTTTACACTGGGGATCCTTTAGTTTTTTTTAATATTGCATTCTGTCTTTTATGAAGTATCATTTCTATTATGTAATATCAATTTTAATAGCGTACGTAAATCATACCACCCTGCACTGGCCCGCTGATCACTCCTATGCCGTAATCAGCTGCATGAATCATCTGGCCGCCGCCTATATAAATACCGCAATGACTGGCATTCACACACACGTCACCCGGCTGCGGATCGCTTACCTGAGGCCATGTAAGGAAATCAAAGGTTGTACCCAGGCGGATATAACTTCCGGTCAGACAGTAGCTGACAAAGCCTGAACAGTCAAAAGATCCCGGTGCACAGGCTCCCCATGCATATTCCGCATTATTAACCCAGCTATATGCCCGGTCTACAATTGCATTGCCTGTAGAAGGATTGTAGTTCGGTTCCGGGGTACCAATATTGCCGTTATCCGGTGTATTATTCTCTTCTGGTACATTCTGCTCCGGTACATTCTGCGGCGGCTGCTCGTTATTATTTTCTCCGCCTGTACCAGGATCTGTAGTTCCGCCTGTACCAGGATCATTGCTTTGGCCTCCGTTTGTACCTGGCTGTGCAGTATTTTCATTCTTCTTATCAGCAGTTTCTTTCTCTTTCGCAGCTGCCTCCTGCTGTTTCTTCTGTTCTTCCAATGCAGCTCTTGCTGCTTCCTGAATCATGGAATCCAGATTACTAACCTCTGCCTGCTTACTGTTGAGCATGGTTGACAGTTCGGTTGATTGTGATTTATATTGTTTTTCCAGATCCTGAAGGTTTGTCATGTCGTTTTCAAGCGTTGTCTCCAGAGTCTTGATCTCTTCTACTGTATCCGCGTATTCCTGCAGCATATTGCGGTCATAAGTATGAACCTTTTCTATGTACTCTGCTTCACTGAGAAGATCGGCGATACTTCCTGAACTCAATATCCTCTCAAGCGCTGAACCGTCGCCCTCTTCATACATATACTTAATACGAAGTTTCATATCTTCGTACTGCTGCGTTTCCTTTTCCTGCGCCGCTTTAAGATCTTCTTCGGCCTTCGAAATCTCCTGGCCTTTTGCTACTAACTGCCCTTCCAGTTCATTCATCGTTGACATTAATGAATTTAATTGGGACTGCAGGGAACTAACTTCGTTCTGCGCTGCATTTTTCTGATCCTGAAGGCTTGATGTATTCGGTGCCGCTAATACAGGCACAGTTATCATAGAACATGTCAAAGCGGTTGCTGCAAACACGTTGCGTACTCTTTTAAAATTCACAATCAATTCACCCATCCTTATTTTATTTATGATCTATCATGTCCCCGCAAATATGTACTGCAGTATCATTTCCGCCGGCTGCTGCCAAATCGCCCGCAGCCTGTATGTTGCAGAAATCCCTATTGATATGCAGTCCCCGGCCCTTTTCATCAGAACACAGAAACTATATTATATGCAGAGGACTCGTCAAAATTCGTCTTATGCTTACATAGACTAAATTATAAAGGATAACTGAATAAAATGCAATATAATTTTAACATATTTGTAATATTTTAGAAATTCGTCATTATTGTTCGCGCCCTTGGGGTGTGGGTAGTAACAATTCGCCGTTACCATCTGGTCTGCAGCCAGTAAAGAAGCGCTTACAAGACTCTCAAATGGCTGAATTCTTCATGGAACCTCAGAAGCGATGTCCGCTCCTGGCTGTTTCCTATCCCATGCTCTTCCACATAACTCTTTATATTTTTTACATCTGTATTTTTAAAAGTCCATACCTCTCTTGCTGGTTTTTCTTCATCCCATGCACCAGACAGCAATGCTCTGAATTCCGGAATCCTATACCACTTGGAATTTAAGTAAAGGCCGCCGTTTTGCAGTTCTCCTGAAGCGGTTTCTGACTCCGGTTTCCCTGTTTCTTTTCCTGTATTTTCATTCTGTGCATTCAGATTCTTTTCGTAATATTCTCTGTTGATAAACCGCACGTATTTTAAAGGCTCCGGCGACGTTATTTCCCCGTCTTTTACAATATGTACCGTACATTGCCTGAAAGTCTCTTTGCCTTCCCCGCCCGGTCCCATACTGTCTTTGGCCGAAAAAGTAATTACGATATAACCCGAATCTTCAAATCTTGTAAATTCTTCCGGATGAAAATCTTCCAGTTTTACTGCCTGTTCCATTCTGCCGGGATATCGCTCATCCTCTTCCTTATCCTTCACCGTTAGGGCCCCAGATTCTATAGCGCCTCGCAGCAACACTTCTTCGGTTATTCTGCCTTCCTTTGCCTCTTCCAGTGTAAAATACCTATCCTCGGCCTCTATCACAGGAAATTCATTATACTTTACCTTAACCGGCCATTCTCTTACTGTCTCATTGCCAGCACTGTCTTTCACACTGTAAATAATCTGGTGTTCCACAGGTGAATCTTTGTCATCCAGCTCTAAAAACCAAGTATCCAGCTTTTTATCCTCTGGCATGCCGTCCTTCCACCGTACTTCATACGCCTCCTGTTTCTGTCCATCCCGAAGCCTTCCTTTTTGATATTTGATTCCGAGTATGCGGATGTCTTTTGTTATGTCTCCATCCTCTTGATCCTGTGCCTTTATGTTTGCCAGGAGCATGTCCCTGGTAACCTCGGTGCCTTCGAAGAATTCCTGTATTCCTTCTGCAGTGATTTCGGGAAATTTATCCCAGAGTGCATATAAGCGCACCTGCTGAAGAGTCTTTTCTCCTGACAAAGGAGTCTTCGCCTGCGCCTCAGCAATATCCATCAGTTCTTCAAATTTTACCCTGTTCTCTTTTTGGTCAGGATATTTTACTGCCTGAACGGGAGCCCCCGCAGAAACATCCCAGCCTGCAAATTTGTATCCCTTTCTGATATAATCCGTATATCCTTTATTTTTATGTATAAGGTAGCCGCCATTCTTCATGCACTCCTGCAGGGTTATTTCTTCTGACTTTTCCTTTTGGACATCGCTTCCGTTTCCATCATAGCTCACCTGGATTTTGGTTCCCCAGACAGCATACAGTGTGATATTTCGATTAATAGATGCGCTTAAGACATCTCCTGGCTTATAGGCAGGTTTTTCCGCTGCAGCATTCTCGGACCAGCCCAGAAATTTTATTCTCCCTTCAGATGGAACCTCTCCTGCTATTCCTGCATTTTCATACCAGTATTTCGGAGTGCTTTTCGGGACATTCGCCACCTCTCCATCATAATTTTTATGATATTGAATCGTATACTTCGTGCTCAGCACAATATCTGCCGCCTCCGTGTTTGCACCGGATGCCTGCATGTCTCCCGGACGAAGACAGTATCCGCCTTTTGGGGTTAATGAGTACCTGGCATACTGCAAACTGCCCTTTTTAGTGCCATATGCAACTTCCGCCGCCTTTCTGCCATTGCTATAGCCTGACGGTGTCAGAACCGCAGCAGGCGAAGATTTTAGGGCTGATGTTACTGTAATATACTTATTTGTCTGTAGATATACATCATTCCCCGCATCTACTGCACCGTTTCCGCCCATTTGGAAGACAGCGCCGTTATGGTATATACCATTTCCGTTTTTCGCCTTGTTCTTTGCAATGGTACCCCCGGTCAGCCTGAGCGTCCCCCCAGACAGACAAATCCCGCCTCCACTTCCGGAAACCGAATTGCCCGTGATGCTGCCTCCTGTCAATGCCAGCGTACCGCTGTTTGCTATTCCGCCCCCGTTTACGGCCGAGTTATCGTGAACATTCCCCCCGCTGATGCTTAAGGTTCCGCTGTTGGCTATTCCGCCTCCACTGCCTGCATTCGAATTTGAAAAGATTTCACCTCCGCTTAACTTCATGCTGCCCTTATTTGCAATTCCCGCGTTTTGGTTTTCATATATTTTTCCATTTTGAACCGCTGCTTCCCCTCCATGGACTGCCACCCCGATGCCTTTATTGTTTCGGATAACGGCTGCGCCTGATATACTCAAAGATTTTCCTTTGGCAGAAATCCCATGGCGGGTATTACTGTAGATGCTGCCTCCCTTGATATTAATAGTTCCATTGCCGTCTATATTACCCACGCCATCTACATTGTCATGGATCGTTCCTCCGGTCAACGTAAAGATACACGCGCCGTCTCCCACATGCACGCCGCACTCACCATTATTGTACAGATTACCGCCGGACATATTGATCACCTTCTGTGAACGGATACCATCATAAGAATTGCCGTAAATGCTGCCGCCATATAGATTGACCGTGTTGCAGGTTGCAATTCCATGCGCTTTATTATTATAAATGTAAACTCCGTCATAAACGTTTGTAATTCCCATGTCGTTCCATACACCATTGCCTGCAGAGTTCGTAAATCTGGAGCCGTTCTTCAGGTTGATCGTTGCACCGTATGCTGCTATTACACCCGATGAGCCTTTTCCATTCGCATCAAATGTTATTGTATACCCGCCATTGCCGCTGAAATTCCAGGTAGGACTTCCCCTCCAGCCCTCTTCTGTAGAGATTATGCCGGCAGGTATCAGCGTACTTTCATTGAACGTTACTTTAACGTTTCTTTCCTCCGGGAATATCGAAAAGGATTTTCTGGTCGTTATATGTGTTGCCGAACAGTTTTTTATTACGTACATAGATCCTCCGTCCGGCATGGCATCAAATGCCTCATTAAATGTTTTGTAGTAATTGCTGCCGACCCTTGCAGCAGCATCTGTCTTCAATGGAGTAGCAGTTGTTCCGGGTACGGCCCCGCCTTTTGCTGTAATTCTCACCTGAAAGGCTTCCATGCGTTTTCCAAGATTCACTGTACCGGCTGCCTGCCCATTCTTTGCCCAGTCCAGCCATCCATATGATTCGCAGTATGTACGGTAATAAATATCATAGGAGCCTGCGCTGGCCCCGGTCAGCAAAACCCTGACTGCTTCCACTCTCAGCGACTGTCCTGTAGTGCCTGCTGTACCGCTGCCGTTTACCCAGCTCATCCATCCGTTGTTTTGTACATGAACCTGATATTTGACACCAAGATTCGTGTCACCGGACATTTTTATCTGCAAAGCCTCCAGCCGCTTATTTTCTCCGATCGTGCCTGCAGTGGCGCTGCCTGCACTCCAGCTTTTCCATCCATCGTTCTGGCAGTACGCCCTATAACTGACGCTCGCTGCGGCACGGGCTGCCATGACATTTGCAGTCTCTTTTGGCTTTATAATGACCCTGGCATAGGGCAGGGCCTGGAGCCCGTCTTCCTCCCCCTTAAGCAGTTCTTCACTCCATTCATACCCTTCCTGGGGAACCGCCGTATATGTATACTGTTCATATTCCGTATGTTCAATATCTTCTGCGCATTCCCATGTAACATTGACTGTCTTTTCCGACGGCTCTGTTTCCTTCGGATCTTTATCCTCGGACGCGGCATCCTTAAGAATCTCTTCCTGACCAGTATCTTTCTTGTCCTTTTCTATCTTATCAGTATCTTTCTTATCAGTATCTTCCTGATCAGTTTCTTTCTCATTTATGTCCGATTCCTCTTCCAGCAAAACTTCCAAATTTTGGGGCAGCAATTTTATGACATCAGCACGCTCCTGATCCGATATCGTAACGGTCAGATACGGCTCCTTTTTCTTTACATCATAATCCTGGATACCGCAGATTATCTGTACCTTTGGAGCTATTTCCGGCTTCGTACTGTAAATCTCATCCAGCCGGTTAAGTGCGGCCTCATATGCTTCCGTTGCTTCCGGCTCATTTTCTGACTGCATCTTTTCCAACACATCAGCAAATCCGATGATATCTACATGAGTCTGTGTCTGGAGATACTCAGTGTATTCTTGAAAGTCATGATATTCTGCAGATTCTTCCCCGTTGGCAGCAGCCTTTTCTTCCATGCCTTCACGAAATATACGGAAAGCCTCTTGTTCTATCTCCTCCCTCCACTGAATATCCTCTATATCCTCCTGTCCCGGATCTGTATCTTTATTTTTCATCAACAGCTCCCGCAGAAAGTGAATATGCCCTGTCTTCCCGGATGCTGCTTCCGTCATTTCATCCGATGACTGCATACTCTCGGAAAAAGATGTATCCTCCGCAATGGCCGTGAGCAGCAGATATTTATATACGATAGTGAATTCTAAATGCTCCCTGACAGTTATTCTGTTTAAAAATAATTCCCGCTCCTTTTCGTCTGCTTTTTCCAGTACTTTTAAAGGTTCTTCCATAAGGAGCAGCCCTTGTAATGTTTCCTCAAACCATGAAGCAGTATCCTGCAGCGGCTGCTGTTCATTTGATTCATCAGATTCTTCTGGTACAGTTTGACTTTCTTCGCCGGCCCCCACGATTTTATCTGGTATTTCCGTCTCCTCTGTGCCCATTCTTACCGGCTCTTCCTGTGCACGCAGGGATATGGGGGCACAGAGAGACAAAATTACTGCCGCAGTAACCAGTATTGTTATGCGTCTCTTCTTTTTCATCTACAAAACTTCCTCCTGCTCATAAACAGCCTGAAATTCCATATCATCTCCTACACATAATGTGTTTATATTTTCATTGCCGTACAGGATCCCGATCCCGTTTACCGGTTTTGTCATTTTCCATCCGCGGAAAATATATCCTTTCTTCTCCAATCCGCTTTCCGGCAGCATTGCCGCACTAAGCCTGTCACCAAAGTGTACGCTGATCTTCTTCAAAACATAGCTGCTTTCCGTATCCTTCTCCTTGGCAGGCTTCTCTGCGAAGAATGAAATATAACAGGGTGTTTCTTTCTCTTCTTCGAGCTCTTCCAATATCACTGTCTTGCGGCAGGATACCTCACCATATCCGATTATCTGCCTGAATCTGGCCTTGGCTCTGACATCCAGCAGGCCTTTTTCGACATCCACATTTAATATCTCTACCGTAAACTCAGAATTACTCGTTGTTTTCATAAGAAAACCCTGAATAAAATCTGCAGTAAATTCGTCCGAACCGGACTCCTTCTCAATATGATATACAGGATTTACTGTCAGTATCTTCATTGATTGTTCCATGGCTTCGCTAAGACTGCTGTCCAGTTCATTTTTTCTGGTAGTTCTGTTCTCTGCAGTCTGAATGGCTGCTAAAGAAATTACCAGTATTACAATCATAAAAAAGCCTATTACGGCATTCTTCATACCTTCCCCTTTCTTTTTTATTAACCCCCAGCCGGCAGACATTACGGGGTGCTTTTTCACAAAGCATCCGCTGGCTTTTCCCCTCTTTCATCTTGCATATCCTACTATTTGATGCTCTAAAAACAAGTTCAGCACAGGAAGAGTATAGTCATAAGTCAGCGTCACTTTTGCAAATTTCCCGCTGTCTACGCTTGTCATCGGTTCGACTAATAAATCCGTATATCCGTTTTCCAGTGCTTTTTGCCTGCAGCTCCGTATTACAGGGTCTGTAAAGTCCCCTGCTTCGACCTCTGCCACTACCGCAGAATGGTAATTCTGCGCACTCTGGGTGTTCAGGGATGCCATGATATAGGCTGCGCTAAGCACGGCCATGAATGCGATCATAATCATCCCCATCATTGTCTCCACCGCACCTTTCATCCTCTGTCCTCTTTTCTTTTGGGACTTCTTTTCCGTCCCTTTTATTTCTGTCCATATACCTTACACAAGATCTCTTTAGTCAACCAGGACAGAATATTTCTTTTCTTTTGCCCTGATACTTCCCTGAAAGGATTCTTCTGCACGATATGTGATCTGATATTCCCCGCTTATAGAAGGGACAAACCTGCGGGGATCTGTCTCCCCTGTAATATCCTGCTGCCCGGGAGCTGTCAATTTGACAATCGTAACAGGCACCTCCTCCCCTTCCGGATTAACCGCCCTGATCTCAAACAGGCCGCTGTCCAGCAGATTATATTCCCTGCCTTTTTGCAGCTTTCTTACCGAGACAGAGAGCTCCGGGGCTTTGCGCGAAAATACAGTCTGTGCCATGGCAAATGAGTTCTCGTTTCCCACAGCTGCCTCCGGCCTTGCCTTAGAAATCATTCCAAGAAAGCCATGATTCCCCCTTCCGAACAGGAACAGAACCAGCATTCCCAAAACAACCGCCAGAATAATCACTTTTCCATATTCTCCGATCACAGCTTTCACCCGCAGACACCTCCTTCAAATACTCTTACCCCCGCATCGGCCCAAGTCCTTCCAGAAATCCGGCAAACAGATATGAAATCTGTCCATCCGCTCCGAGCAGATCTGCCATTGTTCCCAGTAGTATCAGGCTCAAAATACAAGCGGTAATAATACCTCCATACTCTTCCAGAAATTCTTTCATATTTCATCACTCCCATATCCATAAGGAATACCGCATGGCTTCTATCCCCCAGTCTCACAGATCATTCTCAAAATATCCCACAATCCGGACATCACTGCGTAACCCATAACTGAGATTGCAATGATGCCTCCATACTCTTCCAGAAATTCTTTCATAACTCAATCCCCTCCTCTCAGCCGGCATGATTCACCGCTGATAAAATGTAAACTACAACCAGCGCAAGATCGGCCAGCATTTTTAATACACCTGTTATCATTGGCAGCAGGATCAGAAAACTGATTCCTGCAATATAATCCTCTGTCCTGAGCCGCTCCGCTTTATCTGTCATTACGGCTCCTCTTTCAGCCAGAGGGCCTATCTGACCGCCGATATCTGAGGCGCCGAATTCTGCCATCGAATACAAAACCTTCATTGCTGAAGTCACATCGGGAAGCGGCACCTGCTTCATAAACGAAAGATAAGGGCGTACTGAATCCGGCTTTTCTTCAATCCCCGCGAGAAGAGTATTCAGTTCTTCTCTTAGTATTGCCGGTGCATGAGGAATCGATTTTGATAAGGAAACATGTACATTATCGGTCTGCAGATGGAGTGACATACTCATCAGCCATTCTGGAAATGACTTCTCCACCTCTCTTGACACATGTTTCAATGAAACTCTGTATCTGCGGTCCGGCTGGCCTGCCAAAAGCGCTGCCAGAATCACAGACAGCACTGCAGCCGGCAGACCAACGTACAATGCCATAAGAACACTCACCGGAATCAGCAGGATGGCAATACACCATGCCTTGCGCCTTTCCTTTTTCCTGTTGCTGTGCATTACATACTCATATTGCCGTTTTACCGTTTCTTCTCCCTGGCCCTCTTCTCCACGGATCAGGCTTTTTGACAGCTTCATCTGCGCAAGATACCAGATCAGCATATTCAGCAGCACCGTCACCGTTGTCACGGTCTGGGAGACGACATTATCTGTAATGCCAAACTCCTTGGGAAGCATCAGTACGGTCATGCCGCAGATCAGAAAGGATAGTCCTATGCCAATGGTGATTTTAACCTTCACATTTTTCTTTTCCCTCTGCAGTTCATACACTCTGTCCATCCAGAGTTTCCTGTCATTCAGCAGGATATCTGCAGCGGCAGTAAAATCCCCGCCCACAGCCTCCGCCTCAATCAGAAAATCATGAACTTTATACAACCTTCTGCATCCGTATTCTTTTTCAATCATTGCAAATGCTTCCCGGTAAAGATTTTCTCCCGCGCTTTCATTTTGTATATAGCGTATAGCGCTATGTACTGCATCATACATACGGCTCTCCCCCTCCTCAAACAAAACGAGTGTATCCTCAAGCGCCGTCAGTATCTTGGACCTTCTTTTAAAGGAATACAGCATCTGTTCAATATAGGAGGTAACATCCTCAAAAAGCCGGGCTTCATATAAGTTGCGGTATGTCATGGCAAATATCCCCGGCACAAAACAGGCAGATGCCGCGGCAATGATTATAAAACTGGGCAGTTTCAGCCTGAAAGCAAACGCTAATACCGCCACACATCCATACAGCCCTAAAAAGTACCCCACATATCTGCGGGCCGAAAACTGATACCCGAATCTGCGCACCGTTCTCTTTAAATACCCGGGATTCAGGTAACAGATTCCCTCTCCTCTCTCTTTCTTCTTCATCCTCTCCTCCGCATATTAACCGGCATACTTCCCATATCAGAAAATGGAGCCGTAATATCTTCCAGCTTAAACTTTTTCATTACGTTTTCCGGTATTTCTCTGGATATAAACTTCCCGTCCTCCGCAATCAGGCATTTTACATTCTGCTCACCTATACGGTCAAAAAGACATATCTGGTCGATAAACCTGACAACTTTCTGTCTTTCTGTCACTTTTTTTCTAAGAAGCACACCTACATTCAGAAAACTGTAGATGTCGTTCTCCAACCTTGTTGCAGCATAGGCATCCTGCATCATATTCTGGATTCTGTCCGGGATCTTTCTCGTGTCGTCCGTATGCAGAGTCGTCAGTCCATGAAGTCCTGTAGAAAAACACTCCAGCAGATATTTCACCTCCACCGAACGTGCCTCTGAAAGCAGAACCCACTGGGGATTCTGCCTCAGGGCAGTCTTGATTGCTTTCGTGTACGGGAAAAATTCCTCATCCACCTTTAGTTCCACGCAATTAGAACCCGGATTAATCTCCTTGTAATGTATCTCCAGGTTGTCCTCTATGGTCATCACCTTTTCTTCTTTTGGAATATATTGCGTCAGAAACTTTAAAAGCTCCGTTTTACCTGCCCCCGGACGTCCGCAGAATACCATGTTCATGCGGGCCCGGATGCAGTTAATAAGAAAGATCAAAAGCTCTCCCGAACAGTACTGCTCCTTTAACATATTCTCGACAGACATCCGCATCACCGCAGGCGTCTTTCTGATAGATATTGCATAGCCTGTGTTCGTAGCACTGGAGTGAATAATCGAAATGCGAAGGATATCTGTCTCCGCTTCAAGAACATTATTATACTTATTAATCTGGCTGCTAACCACATTAGACACTCTGATGCTGAACTGGCTCACAAATTCCGCCGGCAGCTGTACCGGAACTTTATAAATCCCCCGCTTTAAATGCTCCACCCACACATCCGTCCCATTAAAATTAATGTCCGTGATATCCGGATCTATTACATAGGGAAGCAGCGGCCCAAAACTTTCTGCTTTTAAATTCCAAGCCTCCCTGGAAACCTTCACAGGCAGCTCTCCTTTCCCTCAATCACCCTACGACAGATGCCGTAGTGCCAAGTGCAGTCGTCAGCTTTTCCACTGCAGCGGTAATTCCCAGCTTAATACTGTTGCCAAGGGGCGTCGCAGCCACAACAATAATCATAATCACAATTGCCGCCACGACAATCACACCATATTCTTCCATAAATGTTTTCATTCAAAATCCTCCATTTCTATCCGCGCAAGGTAATTATACAGAGTACGACTACATCTTAGATTGATGCGCAGATTGACCTCATGTCAGTGGGGATACCGATTTCTCACCGCCCGCCACTGCCGCTCATCTTGTTTTAAGTGATTCCTCTCTCCACCTTCCAAGGCGGGAGACTTCTCACTCATTTAGTTAAACATGTTACTGCAGACTATTCATGCAAATTCAGACAATCAAAAAACATCACCACACTTTCATTTAAATTCCGCAGTCTCTGCACTAAAATCCACACAAAAACCACAGTACTATGCTCAAAACCGTCCCTGACGGCCCAAAGCCACTATCAGCCTAAAAAGGAATAAAGTCGGGAGAATTCCCGAAAAAAATACTGCGACAGAACAAAAAATGCCCTGAAAGAATAAACATAACAAACAAAATTCAACTACACCCTGGGATAAAATCACGAAAAAGAACTTATCCGAATCAGTGCCCAACACACCGAAAAGAAAATAACCGATTAAATCAATAATTTATAGAACTAAATTATATGATGTATAATATCATGTTCCATATATTATGTCAATACTAAATCCAGTAAAATTAAAAAATAATATACTAAAATGATCCGTCTCTCAAGCGCCCAAATCTCCCCGCTAAATAAAGATAAACATGCGAATAATACATAGCATACTATTTAATCTCGCTAAAAAATATCAGACCCTTTGTACAGCCCCAAACCCTAAATTCAAAAAAAGGAAAAACAAAAGATTCTCAGATTCCCTGACCAAAAAGAAAAACTCCAGATACCTACCAAGATATGATCTACATTTAGATTACTCTCCTCCCCCACAAATGTCAAGACCAAATCCCCTCAAAATCAAAATCTAAAAGTCTAAAAACTAAACAAAAAGAAAAAGATGCAACATAATCTCCACACAACTCACCCATTCCCTCAATACGACATCCCATCCGCTGCCGCCAATATGAATCCCCGCAGGGGATGTTCCTCTCATTCCCGCCCGGAAGCGCTTAGCGAAGTCCGAGGGGAAGCTTGCTTCAGCCGGGGCTGTGCATACTGGTTCTCTATCCTGTCCGTTCGCGAAGAAGCTGTAGACGAAAAAACAGGGAAAATGGAGGGTGCTTGCCGCAGTTGGCGGGAATGCTAATGCATTCCCGCCGCCGGCGGCAACAGAATTTGCTTCGGAAGCAAATTCTGCCCTCCATTTTCCCTGTTTTTTCGTTGACAGCTTCTAATGCTTACTCTATGGATAGAGAACCAGTATGCACAGCCCCGGCTGAAGCAAGCTTCCCCTCGGACTTCGCGTCCCTCCTACTGCACCGACAAATTCGTATACCCCATCAAACTCAAATCCACCTCCTGTGCCACTTCGCGTCCCTCACGGATAGCCCATACAACCAGCGACTGCCCTCTGTGCATATCTCCCGTTGCAAATACATTTTTTGCCGCCGTCTCATACCCGTCTGGAGCTGTTTTCACATTGTGCCTTTCATCCACTTCAACGCCAAAAGCTTTTGTCACATAGCTTTCACTTCCGATAAATCCCGCCGCGATCAGCACCAGATCCACATCCACGCTGTATTCGCTCCCGGGTATTTCCGCCATCATCATTCTGCCGGTTTTTTCATCCATCTTGGCCTGCAGCTTCACAAGCGAAGCCTTGCACACCGCCCCCTTTTTATCCTTAATGAACTCTTTCACCGTAGTTGTATACACCCTGGGATCTGCTCCGAACACGGCGGCGGCTTCCTCCTGGCCATAATCCGTCTTGCAGACTTTCGGCCATTCCGGCCATGGGTTGTTATCCGCTCTTTGATCCGGCGCCTTTGGCATCATTTCCAGCTGAAGTACGGACGTTGCCCCGTGCCTGACAGCAGTTCCAACGCAGTCATTTCCCGTATCTCCGCCTCCGATTACCAGAACCTTTTTCCCTTTTGCCGAGATATACGCGCCATCCTTCAGTGTCATCTGATTTGCCCAGAGGGCCTTTGTTGTAGATTTCAAAAAGTCTACCGCAAAGTATATTCCCTCCGCATCACGCCCCGGCACCTTGATATTCCTCGGTTCCGAAGCCCCGCAGGCCAGGATCACTCTATCGTACTCTTTTAAAATGTCTGCTGCTTTCACTGTTTTTCCCACATTGCAGCCTGTTTTAAACTGAATGCCCTCTTCTTCCATGATTGCAAGCTTCCGGTCAATAATCTGCTTTTCCAGCTTCATATTGGGAATTCCATAACGAAGCAGGCCTCCGATCCGGTCCTCCCGCTCAAATACGGTCACCAAATGCCCACGTCGGTTCAGCTGGTCGGCAGCAGCCAGGCCCGCGGGCCCTGAACCAATGACTGCTACCTTCTTTCCCGTTCTTACCTTAGGGGGGCAGGCACGGGCATATCCCTGTTCATAAGCATTTTCAATGATACTGTATTCATTTGCTTTCGTTGCAACAGGCTTTTCATGGAGCCCGCATGTGCAGGCTTCCTCACACAGTGCCGGGCAGACACGAGCTGTAAATTCCGGAAAATTATTTGTTTTAATAAGACGCGCGTAGGCCTCCTCCCAATTTCCGTTATAAATCAAGTCATTCCACTCCGGCACCAGATTATGCAGAGGACACCCGCTCGCCATCCCGTTCAACATTTGCCCCGACTGGCAGAAGGGCACCCCGCAGGCCATACACCTGGCCCCCTGCAGCTCCTGTTCTTCTTTAGATAGAGGCGCATGGAACTCACGGAAATGCCTGATTCTTTCCTTCGGCGTCTCTGCCGTCTTGTCCTGTCTTTCATAATCCATAAATCCTGTTGGTTTCCCCACTGTTAACGCCTCCTATCTTCCCTTTTTGATTTTGTTAAATGCTTCCATCTTTGCCTGTTCACTGCTTAAGCCCTTTTCTTCCATCTGCAGAATTGCCGACATCATGCGCTCATAATCTTCCGGTATGATCTTTTTGAATTTGGGCAGATATTCTTTAAAATGATCCAGTATCTCTTTACCGATCACGGAGTTTGTGTATGCAACGTGCTCCTGAATCATATTTTTCAGTTCCTGGACATCGTACTTATCCGTCAGCCTCTCAATATTTACCATATCTTTATTTACTTTACGGTATAGATCGTTTTTCATATCCAGTACATAGGCTATACCACCGCTCATTCCGGCTGCGAAATTTTTCCCTGTCTGTCCCAGAATCACAACACGGCCACCGGTCATATACTCGCATCCGTGATCTCCTACCCCTTCAACTACCGCGCGTACTCCAGAATTGCGCACGCAGAATCTTTCACCCGCCACGCCGTTAATATAAGCGTTTCCGCTCGTTGCTCCATAAAGTGCTACATTGCCGATAATAATATTCTCACTGGCTTTGAACCTGGTTCCTTTAGGCGGGCACACAACCAGCTTTCCTCCCGACAGCCCTTTTCCAAAATAGTCGTTGCTGTCCCCTGTCAGTTCCAGAGTCAGTCCCTTTGGAATAAACGCACCGAAACTCTGCCCGCCGGCGCCTTTGCATTTTACGACAAAACTGTCCTCTGGCAGGCCTTCGGGGTAACGCTTTGTAATCTCAGAACCAAACATGGTGCCAAATGTACGGTCCGTGTTAGAGACATCTACCTCTATGCTTCTCTTCTGCCCTTTTTCCAGAGCCGGAAGCAGTTGTTTCAAAAGAATTTTCTCATCCAGCGTTTTTTTCAGCCCAAAATCATATACTTTCTTTGGATTGAAAATTCTCCCCTTCCGCTCTCCTGAATAGGGATTGTAAAGTATGCTGTCCAGGTTCAGAACGGATGCCCGTTCTGACGCCGGAATTTCCTTCCTCTTCAAGAGATCCGTCCGGCCCACAAGCTCATCGACAGTGCGTACTCCCAGCTTCGCCATATATTCCCGCAGTTCTTCTGCGATAAATCTCATAAAATTCACCACATATTCCGGTTTACCCAAAAACCGTTTTCTGAGCTCCGGATTCTGCGTTGCCACCCCCACCGGACAGGTATCCAGATTGCACACCCGCATCATGACACATCCCATGGTCACCAGAGGCGCGGTTGCAAATCCGTACTCTTCCGCACCCAGAAGCGCCGCAATTGCCACATCCCTGCCGCTCATCAATTTCCCGTCGGTCTCAATCCGCACCCGGTCCCGCAGCCCGTTTTGGATCAGTGTCTGGTGTGTCTCCGCCAGGCCCAGTTCCCAGGGCAGGCCTGCGTTCTGAATAGAACTTCTGGGGGCAGCTCCCGTACCGCCGTCATAACCGGAGATCAGGATCACTTCCGCCCCTGCTTTTGCAACGCCTGCAGCTACGGTTCCAACCCCTGCCTCAGACACCAGCTTGACGGATATCCGTGCTTCTTTGTTTGCATTTTTACAGTCGTAGATCAGCTGCGCCAGATCCTCAATGGAATAAATATCATGGTGCGGAGGCGGTGAGATCAGGCTGACTCCTGGTGTGGAATGACGCGTCTTTGCAATCCAGGGATATACCTTTTCTCCGGGAAGATGCCCTCCTTCCCCTGGCTTGGCGCCCTGCGCCATCTTGATCTGGATCTCCCGGGCGCTGACCAGGTAACGCGATGTCACGCCGAATCTTCCGGAAGCCACCTGTTTGATAGCAGAACAGCGGTCCGTGTCCAGACGTTCAATATCTTCGCCGCCTTCCCCGCTGTTTGACTTACCCTGCAGCTGATTCATAGCTGCGGCAAGAGTCTCGTGCGCCTCTTTGGAAATGGATCCGTAGGACATGGCGCCAGTCTTGAACCTCGTCACAATAGACTCTACGCTTTCCACCTGATCCAGGGGAATGCCTTTCGCGGGATAGTTGAAATCAAGCTGGCCTCTCAGGTTGATCTTTTCTCCTTCCTCGTCCACCAACTTCGTGTACTGTTTAAACAAACCGTAATCACCGCTCCTCGATGACTGCTGCAGCATATGGATGGTCCGCGGATTATAGAGATGCTCTTCTCCCCCGCTTTTGGATTTATGTTTTCCAATACTGTTCAGCGTCATATCTACATCCAGTCCGAGCGGATCAAATGCCTCAGAATGAAATGCCGTATAATCCCCTGCTATCTCTTCGATACCGATCCCGCCGATCCGGCTGACCGTATCTGTAAAATACCGGCTGATAAACGTTTCCTTCAGACCTAACGCCTCAAATATTTTTGCCCCCTGATAAGATTGGATCGTAGATATCCCCATCTTGGAAGCGATCTTGATTATGCCATGAATCACCGCATCGTTATAATCATCCACAGCGGCATAGTAATCCTTGTGAAGCATGTTCGTATCAATCAGCTGGCGAATGGACTCGTGAGCCAGATATGGATTGATCGCACAGGCGCCGTAACCCAGCAGTGTTGCAAAATGATGTACCTCCCTCGGCTCCCCAGATTCCAGTATCATTGCCACAGATGTCCTCTTCTTTGTGCGCACCAGATGCTGCTGCAGGCCCGATACGGCCAGAAGCGACGGGATGGCCACATGGTATTCATCCACGCCCCGGTCCGACAGGATCAGAATGTTTGCCCCCTCCCTGATTGCCCGGTCAACTTCAATAAAAAGATAATCCATGGCTTTTTCCAGGCTTGTATTCTTATAATATATAATGGGTATTTCAGCCACACAGAAGCCATCCACCTTCATATTTTTGATTTTCAGGATATCCGTGTTTGTCAGGATCGGATTATTTACCTGGAGCATTTTGCAGTTTTCCTCCCGCTTCTCCAGAAGATTCCCGTCTTTCCCGATGTATATGGTCGTAGAAGTAACTACCTCCTCCCGGATCGCATCGATTGGAGGATTGGTTACCTGGGCAAACAGTTGTTTAAAGTAACCGAACAATGGCTGGTTTTTATGGGACAGGACAGACAACGGAGTATCAATCCCCATTGCCGCAATCCCTTCGGCTCCTGTCCGGGCCATATTCAATATAGACGTTTTTACATCTTCGTAGGCATAGCCGAATGCTTTCTGCAGCTTTGTACATTCTTCCCTTGTATACTTTGGCACATTCTGATTCGGAATCTTCAGATCTTTCAGCTGAATCAGATTGCTGTCCAGCCATTCTCCATATGGGTACTCATTTGCATATTTTTCCTTCAGGGCCTCATCGTCAATCACTTCTCCCTTTATGGTGTCAACAAGCAGCATTTTCCCCGGATGCAGGCGCTCCTTTAAGATAATCTTCGCAGGATCAATCTCCAATACTCCCACTTCGGATGAAAGAATCAGGTTATCATCCTCTGTGATATAGTATCTGGAAGGGCGCAGGCCATTGCGGTCCAGAACCGCTCCCATACAGTCTCCGTCCGAGAACAGAATGGAGGCCGGCCCGTCCCAGGGCTCCATCATGGTTGAATAGTACTGGTAAAAATCCTTTTTATTCTGGGACATGCTGCGGTTATTTGCCCATGGCTCCGGTATGGCAATCATAACTGCCAGCGGAAGCTCCATGCCGCTCATCACCATAAACTCCAGCGCGTTGTCCAGCATCGCGGAATCGGAACCGGAAGTATTGATTGCAGGCAGTACCTTGTGCAGTTCACCTTTCAGATAACCGGATTCCATTGTCTCCTCTCTGGCCCCCATTTTATCCGCGTTGCCGCGTATTGTGTTAATTTCGCCGTTGTGCACCATAAAGCGGTTCGGATGCGCCCGCTCCCAGCTCGGATTCGTATTCGTGCTGAATCGGGAATGCACCATTGCGATTGCGGATTCATAATCCTCATCCTGCAGATCTTCAAAAAACATCCTGAGCTGCCCGACCAGAAACATCCCTTTGTAGACAATTGTTCTGCTGGAAAGTGAAGCCACATATGTATCGTCGCTGCTCTGTTCAAAGATCCGGCGCACCACATAGAGCCGTCTGTCAAAGGGAAGTCCCTGTTCTATTTTCTTCGGCCTGCCGATAAATGCCTGCATAATACACGGCATACAGTCGACCGCCTTTTTACCCAGAATGTCAGGTTTTACAGGCACTTCTCTCCACCCCAGAAACTGCAGTCCCTCCTTCGCAGTGATTACCTCAAATATCTTCTTCGCCTGATTTCTTTTGAGTTCGTCCTGGGGAAGAAAGAACATCCCCACCCCATAATCCCTATTTTGGGGCAAAGAAAAACCGAGGGGTTTACAAACCTTAGAGAAAAATCTGTGTGAAATCTGAAGTAAGATTCCTACACCATCTCCTGTTTGACCCTCGGCGTCCTTGCCTGCTCTATGTTCAAGATTTTCTACAATTTTCAAGGCATTCACCACTGTCTCATGGCTTTTAATGCCCTTAATATTCACAACCGCCCCGATCCCGCAGTTGTCATGTTCAAAACCGGATCGGTACAGTCCGGCCTGCCGGCCCGTATTTAGTTCACCCATAATCCCTTTCCTTTCTCCATAATAGTAATGTTGACTTTTTATTTTTTCCTACTATACTACAGTTTTTTTTATTTGTAAATAAAAACTTTATTTTGAATTGTCTATTAATTTGTCAATATAAATTATTCTACCTATTTTTCCAGATATTTCTTCCTATTTTCATATTTATACCTCAACTTCTCACAATTTTAAGGCATTTTCCTCCTCTGTGCCAATTGAAAAGCCGGGTACATACACCTCTTCAGTGTCCTGTAACCGGCTTATGTTCAAATTGGTTACTATTCACGGCCCCGTGAATAGTAACTCAATTTGTTCTATTTACCGAAACATATCCGGTGTAATCTTATTTTCCGCAGGAGGCGGAGTCACATCCGGTTTTTCATCGATTTTCTGAATAAGTACGAACATAATGGAACCTGCAAAAGCGCAGACTACTGCCGCGATTCCCATTCTGGAAACTTTTGCGGCAAGCCAGTCGAATCCCCCGATCTCGGTGACAATCAATGAGGTAATATTCGCCACCACATGCAGCACAGCAGGAGCCTTGAAAGAACCGTATTTCTCATAAACGTAAGAAAGCAGCAGTCCCAAAATAAAGCTGTACAAAAACTGCACTATATTCCCATGGATCAGCCCGAATAAAAGAGAGGAACAAACCGCGGCCTTCATAAAGCTGCCGCGCTCCCTGTATCTTTTAAACAGAACTCCCCGAAACATGAGTTCCTCGGTCAGTGGTATTACGAGCCCGAGGCAGAAGATCTGAACCGGCACGCTGGCCGAATAGAACACTTCCGAAGTCTCCTGATACTGTTGGCTTGTCATTGCCAGGCTGCTCATGATTGTCAGACAGTTCGCCCCGATACATACTGCCACGCCAAGCCCGATGATTTCGCCGTATTTCCAGATATTTGCCTTCTTATTCTGCGGAATATTCAGCAGCTTCTCCCTTTTTCTGTCCATTAAAAACAGCGACAGTGTCAGCGGAATCGTAAAAAGGGCCGCGAACCCAAGGATCTCAACCTGATACTTCTGCACGATCTCCATGACCTTGCCTGCATTCTGCCACGCCAGATTCATAATCTCATCCTGCGTCATATTATCGGAAAATGCACTGTAATCTATAATTTCTCCGAGATGTGGAATGATTGCGAACATTTCCACTATAAATCTTGCAACGAACTGGATGACCCAATACAAAAGAAGTGGACCAAACAGCCGCCAGAACTGCTTTGATTCCGGATTCTTATTCATTCTTTTGTTATCCTCGCTTTCTCCTCTATCCACACCCTCACTTCTTCTTCTTTCCCTTTTAGAGATCCCTGTACCATCTCCGGCTTACCGCCTCCGCGTCCGCCGAACGCTTCGTTCAGCCCTTTTGCAAGGGGACGGATATCCGTATTTGTACTGCCGATCACATAGCGGTATGCCCCGTCTTCCGTCTTCAGAAATACTGCGCAGCACTCTGCTCCGCGCGCCAGAACCAGATTCATCAGGATTCTGGGGCCGTCCCCTTCCAGCCCTTCTTCAAACAGGCATACGAAGGCTTCCTCCCCGGATATCCCGCCGGCCCTGTACTCCAGCAACTTTTTCTGTTCTTCCAAAAGCCTTGCCTTCAGACGGCCGCACTCTTCCTTCAGATGCTCCGCCGCCTGGCTGATTTTATCCTCTTTTGCAGACAAGAGAGCAGAAATATTCTTCACGTGCTGTTCCTTAGCGTCATAGTCAGCCAGGGCACGGAACCCGCACAGCATCGTGACCCGCACGCCGCCTTTATACCGCTGGACATTTGTCAGCTTAATCAGGCCGATCTCGCCTGTTCTTTTTACATGCGGAGCACAGCAGGCACAGACATCATAACCAGGGATCGTCACAATCCTGACCGCCCCCTCTATCTCGATCTTACTTCGGTACTCCAACGAAGCCAGTTCCTCCTTGGATGGCCAGGACACCTGCACCTCCAGGTTTTTCACGGCTGCTTCATTGGCCTGCCACTCAATCTCCCGCAGCTGCTCTTTTGTGATCTCCCCGTCAAAATCCATGGTGCAGTCTTCACTGCCCAGGTGGAATCCCACATTATTGTATCCGAATCCGGCATGCACAAGTCCCGATACAATATGCTCTCCGGTATGCTGCTGCATCTTCAAAAAGCGCATATCCCAGTCTATTTTCCCCGTCACCTTGAGACCTTCCTCTAAAGGCGCCTCCATGACATGGTAGATAATGCCGTCTCTTTCCCGTACATCCGTCACCCTGATATCTTCAAGCCAGCCCGTATCCGCATACTGTCCGCCGCCCTCTGGAAAAAAGGCAGTCCTGTCAAGGACCACCTCGTAATATTCCCCTTTTGGCCGGCACATTTCTACATTTGCGGTAAACACCTTTTTATGACTGTCTTCATAAAATAACTTTTCTGTCATATTCTGTATTTACATCCTTTCCGGCGCTTCAAAGCCGAGCAAATCAATACAAGTCTCCAAAATCTCTTTCACCAGCTTTAGAAGAGCAATATATCCTGCTTTGCGTTCCTCATCCTCTTCTGTGAGAATCTTCGTCTCATGGTAGAATTTATTAAATGCGTTGGCCAGGTCGTAAATGTATGCACAGATCTTGTGCGGTGCACTCTCCTCGAAGGCCGCGTCAATCACGTCATTGAACTTGACCGCCTCCAGCATCAGCGCCTTCTCAAACTCGCTCTGTGCGTCCCTTACCGCCAGGCCCTCCCGGGCTCCCTTTCCTTCCTGATACTTATTCAAAATGGACTTAATCCGTACAATCGTGTACAGGATATAAGGCCCCGTATTCCCTTCAAAGGAGGTAAATCTGTCTACATCAAAAACATAATCCTTGGATGCCTGATTGGACAGATCACCGTACTTGATTGCCGCAAGTCCCACAATCTTCGCTGTATTCTGCGCTTCCTCCTCACTCACGGTACGATTGTCCATAATTTTGCCATACATCGTTTCATTGATCTCACGGATCAGATTCTCCAGGCGCATGACTCCGCCTTCTCTTGTCTTAAACGGCTTGCCGTCCTTCCCATTCATCGTACCGAATCCCAGGAATTTCATTTCCACTTCCGGGCGCACAATTCCCGTTTTCTTTGCACAGCGGAATACCTGTACAAAATGCAGTTCCTGACGCTTGTCCACCACATAAATTAATTTGTCCGGCTGGTAAAGTGCTTCCCGTTCCACCAGCGTTGCCAGGTCTGTCGTATCATATAAGGCCGCGCCGTCTGACTTCAGGATCATACACGGAGGCACTTCTTTTTTATCCGCTTCCTCCTGCACATCGACTACAAGCGCGCCCTGGTCGTAATGGGCATAACCTTCGTCTTTCAGCCGCTGCACCATGTCGGGAATATACTTCTGCGCATCCGCCTCGCCCTTCCAAAGGTCGAACTCCACATTCAGACTCTCATAATTCTTCTTAAGATCCGCCACGGATACATTCATGATATGGTTCCAGATGGCCCGATAGCCACGGTGCCCATTCTGCAGAAGAAATGTAGCCTGCAGCGCCTTGTCACGGTATTCCTCATGTTCTTTGGCATATGCGCTGGCAGTTGGATAAATCTCCTCCAGCTCGCTGATCGTAAAAGGAGCTTCTTTTGGAAATTCTCCCTCATACGCTTCGTCAAAATATGCCAGATCAGGCTTTCTCTTCTCCAGCTCTGTAATAATCAGCCCCATCTGATATCCCCAGTCTCCCAGATGAATATCTCCGATTACCTTGTGTCCTTTAAACCTCGCAGTTCGCTTAACGCTCTCGCCGATAATTGCAGATCTGAGGTGGCCTACATGAAGCGGCTTTGCCACATTGGGGCCGCCGTAATCTACCATAATCATCTTCGGCTGTGCGGCTTTCTCCACGCCAAGGCCCTCCGCAGCCGCCATCTTATTCAGATAGGCTGCCACGTACGCAGGACTCATCTTCAGATTAATAAACCCTGGCCTGACCGCTTCTGCCGTCTCAAAGCAGGAACACTCTCCGAGCTTCCCCAGAACATCCTCCGCAATGACAAATGGCGCCTTTTTATAGGTCTTTGCAGCCGCCATCGCACCGTTGCACTGGTATTCGCATAAATCCGGCCTGTTGGACAAAGTCACTTTCGCAAAAGCCTCATCGTATCCCGCTTCCCGAAAGGCTTTCTGCATCTCTATGGTAATCAGTTCCAATAATGTCTTCAATTTTATTCCACACTCCGTTCTAATTTTCTTCCATTTTGCTATTTTATCACGTATAATCAGGGAGGGCAAGTGTTATGAGGGAACTCTCCCCGTATTTTGGGGCATTTAAGTATGTTTCCCAAACCCCAAACCCGAAATACTGTTTTGAAAGGCAGGAATAAAGTATGATTATAGGATCACACGTAGGAATGAGCGGAAAGGAAATGCTTCTTGGCTCCGCCAGGGAAGCTGTTTCATACGGAGCAGACACGTTTATGTTTTACACCGGGGCTCCGCAGAACACACGCCGCAAAGATATCAGCGAGCTGAATATCGAACCCGCATGGGAATATATGAAGGAACACGGAATCGACGAGATTATTGTACACGCCCCTTACATCATCAACCTGGGGAATGCAGTAAAGCCGGAAACTTTTGAGCTGGCAGTGGAATTTCTGGATAAAGAACTGCAGCGTACGATTGCCTGCAGAAGCCATCTGCTGATTCTCCATCCGGGCGCACATGTCGGCGCCGGCGTCGAGACCGGTACCCAGCAGATTATCCATGGACTGAACGAGGTTCTGACAAAGGATACGGACTGCTGCATCGCACTGGAAACAATGGCTGGAAAAGGCTCAGAAATTGGCCGGACTTTTGACGAACTGGCCCGTATATACGACGGCGTTAAGTATAACGATAAATTGCGGGTATGCTTTGACACCTGTCATACCAGCGACAGCGGATATGATATAATCGGCCATTTTGATGACGTGATCGATAAGTTTGATCAAATCCTTGGAAAAGACCAGATTGCAGTATTCCACGTTAATGACAGCAAAAACATACCCGGAGCTGCCAAGGACAGGCACGCAAATATCGGTTTCGGAGAGATCGGCTTTGATGCTCTGAACTATATTGTCCACCACAAGGATTTTGAAAATGTACCGAAAATTCTGGAGACACCTTATGTCCCCTCCCCAACATACGAGAAAAAATCCTATGCACCATATAAATATGAAATCGAAATGCTCAGGAACGGGAAATTTGCCCCTGCTCTCATGGATAGAATTATCAGGGAGAATGAAAAGACCGGGGACTAGTACATCTCAGCATAACAGCAAGTTAATTGTTATTCGATGTACTAGTACTTGACATCTAAGGCGCCTCATTGTATGATTGTACTATACAGATAATACAGTATTCCAAAAACTTAATCATACAGAAAAAGAGGTGACTTAGATGCCATGGGATTTAGATAATGACCGCCCTATCTATCTGCAGCTCATGGAGCGCATCCAGCAGGACATCATTGCCGGCATATATAATCCCGGAGATAAGCTCCCATCCGTACGTGACCTGGCTCTCGATGCTTCCGTGAACCCCAATACCATGCAGAAAGCGCTCTCCGAACTCGAAAGAAGCGGCCTGGTATATTCGCAGAGAACCAGCGGCAGATTTATCACGGAGGATGATGCAATGCTGAAAAAGATGAAAAAAGATTTAGCATCCGAACATATTCATCAATTTTTTGAAAAGATGAAGCTGCTCGGTTTTGGGGATGAAGAGATTCTGGAATTAATCCAGGAGACAATCAAGGAGGAAAAGTAAATGAAACCAATTCTGGAATGTCAGGGACTGACTAAGAAATATAACAACTTCTATGCGCTCTCCAACCTGAACCTGACTCTGGACAGAGGGCAGATTGTAGGGCTTCTTGGCCCCAACGGCAGCGGAAAGACGACTTTGATCAAGCTGATTAACGGTCTTCTAACCCCTACTGACGGACGAGTCATGATCAACAGCCTGGCTCCCGGAGCAGAGACAAAAAAGCTGGTCTCCTATCTGCCGGAAAGAAGCTATCTGAATGACCACATGCGGGTGGACGATATATTATCCTACTTTTTAGATTTTTATGATAATTTTGATCTGGACCGCGCCAGGAAAATGCTGCACGATCTGGAGATCGATACGCACTCACGGCTGCGTACCCTCTCTAAAGGCACGAAGGAAAAAGTCCAGCTTGTGCTGGTCATGAGCCGGGATGCCGAACTTTATATCCTGGACGAGCCGATCGGCGGTGTGGATCCTGCTGCGAGGGACTATATCCTGCACACGATTCTGACCAATTATAACGAGAATGCGACCATTCTTCTGTCCACACACCTCATCACCGATATTGAGAATGTACTCGACAGAGTACTTTTTATCCAGAACGGACAGCTTTCCCTGAATGCTTCTGTAGACGAGATCCGCACAAAGGAAGGGAAATCCGTAGACGCTTTATTCAGGGAGGTATTCAAATGTTAGGCAGACTCATTAAATACGACTTAAAATATGGAGCCAAGTTATTTATCATACTCCACGCACTGCTGCTGTTGGCCAGTATACTCGGACGGTTTTTCTTTCTTGAGAAACTCGACTTCAGCGCAGAAGCGAATGTCCTGATCACCTCTCTTGGCTTATTTATATCCATTTTTCTGCTTCTGTTTACGGCAGTATCCTTTGGAGTGATGTTGTTGCTTGGTATCCGTTTTTATAAAAATCTGTTTACAGATGAAGGATATCTGACATGGACCCTGCCTGCAACCCCTGCACAGCAGCTCTGGGCCAAGATTATATCCGGTACAATCTGGTATGTCATTGATATTTTGCTCTACAGCTTGAGTCTTTACATTTTGGTCAGCGGTAAAAATGTTACAACAGCCTACGCAGGAATCGCCTCCGAGGTAACAGAGTCACTTGGGATGCCGCTCGGCCGTTACAGTCTGTACATGCTGTTATTTATACTGGCCAGCAGTATAGGGAGCGTCATCATGATCTATTCCTGTGTGGCAATTGGGCAGTTGTTTCCGGGCCACAGAGTGCTGTGCTCCGTTATTGCCTACATAATAATATCTACAATCATTCAAATATTTACCTTTATAATCCTTGCTGCCCTTGGCATATTTCCAAACGGCAGCAACTACCCGCCTGGTGCAGGCAATGTAGGGCATTACTTATTTAAATTGTTTCGATTAAGCGGAATCCTGATATTTGTTACAACAGTATTGGAATACGCCGCAACACATTATATTATGAACAAAAAGGTGAATCTCATCTAAAGAAATTCACCCAGCGTCTGAAAAAAGCGTTCCGAATCAACCGGCTTTGGGAAATATCTATTCCTCCCGCTCTGCGTTGCTTTATCTATATTCCTCTGATAGGCATTTGCAGAAAGTCCGATGACCGGAACGCTTTTTTGCTTCTCTATTATTCAGCGGGCCCAATTTGCCGGCCGCTTAAAATACGGCTTGTACCAGAAACATATAGAATACAGTACCTGCTCCAATACTCAAAAGGTTGTTGCGCTTCCAGACATGCAGCACGATCACGGCCAGCACGGCTAATGCTTCCGGAAGACCATGGGGGACCGTCGTTATGGGGGTGTCCTTCAAACAGTATACGACCAGCATCCCGATAACAGCCGGAGTCAGGACTTTCCCAAGATACTCAATTGTCTTGGGGATCGTCTTCCCCTTGGGAAATATTAAAAATGGCACTGCTCTTGTGGCAAATGTAGTGACAGCCACGGCCAAAATAATGCATAATGAAGTTCCTACATTTACGGGCATGTCTCCACCTCCCCTTCCAGGCGTTTTCTTGCAGCAAAGAGGATCAAAATACTCAGAATCATTGTCGGGAACACAAAGCTTCCGCTTCCGAAAATCTGAAGGCATAAAACGGCTGAAACAACACCGATCATTGCAGGTATCCTATTTTTTGCTTCCATCCATTGCTCTACAAATATCACAACAAACAGGGCGGTCATGGCAAATTCTATTCCCTCGGCGTTGATGGGCAGTACGCTCTTTAAAATTCCTCCGATGGCTGAGCCGATGACCCAGTAGCTCTGATCCAGAAGCGCAATAGCAAACAGAAACTTATCTTCCTCAACATCTTCCGGAATTTTGGTTGTACACAAAAGAGAGTACGTCTCATCCGTCAGTCCAAAGATCATATACCAGCGCTTGCCGCCCATTTTGTTAAACTTATCCAACAGGGACAGGCCATAGAATACATGTCGGATGTTCACCATCAAAGTCATAAATATGACCTGCAGAAAAGAAATACCCGGCACAAAAAAATTCACAGCCAGATACTGCCCCGACCCCGCATAAACAAGCAAGCTCATTAAAACCGCCCACCAGGCAGAATATCCTTTTTCCGCATACATAACACCAAAAGCAATCCCTATGAACAGATATCCCGTCAGTACCGGGATCGTATAAGGAAAAGCCCTCCTAAACGCCGTCTTATACCCTGACATGATCTAACCCTCTCCTCTGATTCTCTTTTGTTTAATCCACGCTCAGTAATTTCACTGAGTACGCTGCGTCTTATCTATATAAAATAAAATGCCTGGAAATGTATTACCAGCCTTCTGATAAAGCCCGGTACTAAAACACTTATTTTAATACGAAACTTTTTCCAGGGCATAAAAAATACACGTCTGGGCGGAGTCGAACCGCCGCACATGCCTCCGGAGGGCATTGCTCTATCCACTGAGCTACAGACGCATAATTACTGTGCAATTCTGCTGTAATGGAATGAACCCTTAACAGAATGCTTTATTATCCTAGCACAAAATTTATGAAATGTAAAGAGGAAAACAAGATTTCGTGAAGAGCTTTCACCCCGGTGCGGATCGGGAAACGTTCCATGGAGGAGCAGCCCAAATCCTCCCGGAGGAACCTGTCCGACAGACAGGTTCCTCCGGGGGCTTTCGTCTCCCCCTATATGGAGCTGGCGCACCCGACAGACAGGGAATGACTCGTTTCCAGGGTGTCCCGTGTACGATCTATCCCCTCTCTTTGCACCACGCATCCCCCTTTTTCCTGGACATTAACTTCTTCTCCTCTCTTTGGTAAAAATATGCATGATCGCTCAGTACTTCCTCCGGTTCTACCTGGGTTTCATTAATTTCAACAACCATTTCGCTCATTTCATCCGCGTCGAGCGCCTTGGATTCCGGAACAATAATCAGTTCGTGTATGCTGCTGGGCAGAATATAATAGTCTTCCTTTAACATCTCCCCCACCATCTCCAGTACATGAGGGTAAAGCAGGCATGCAGCTCCATAATTGCGGAGTGAATTCGTCAAAACGTACATAACATCTTTCTTTTCATCGTTCTGAATTTCCAGCAGATTCTCCTCCTCATCCGAGTCCACCTCCAACATCTCCTCTATGGCATGGCGCATAGTATAAAACTCTGCCGGCAGAAGGTTTGTTACATTTCTGACCGCAGCCCGGTACAACTCTTCTTTCTGTACGCCCCACATCCTCAGATGTTCATGATTGATCTGAATACTGGCCGTCCCATTCCTGTCCTGTTCTAAAAGTACATAGAACACAATCGATAAATCCAGTACTTCCATAAAAGGAATACACTCCAAAAGCTTTTTGTTTTTTTCCGTATGGATCAGACGGAATACCACACGATCCCTGATATTTTCATACTTTTGAAACTGGCTGCAGTCCCACACTTTACTGCAGTCCACCTCTTCATAAAAGTCCAGAATCTCCTGGACAACCCTGTCCATCCGTTCTCCCTTCAGAACCCGCTCAAATAGTTCTTCCAGATAAATAGCCGGCGCCGCATTCACACCATCTGCCTTAATCATAATTCCCTGCTTCTCACTGCCATTATTCTTTCGGGCAGTATAGACGCTCGCCTGAATCCCCTCCTTTAATTTTTTATTTAAATCCTGTTCAACAGCACACAAAAATTCCTGATAATTCATAATTCTCCTTTCAAATTTTCTGTGCTCATCAAAACAAAATAGGAAAAGTGACACGACCTATGTCCATGATAAAATAATGATTTGAAACATATTAGGTGAGTAAATTATATATGATTTTCATCAAAAACACAATCCCAAATGAGGCAAAATATTGTTGCCCTTCATCTAACCGATGCATTCCCAGTGCTATACTGGTATATAACGTTGTAAAACACCGTTGTGTGCTTACTGCATCTAAAAAAGGATGCCGGATATGCGGGGAAAACTTGATTCTAAAATCAAATTTTCTGGAAACCCGGTTCAGGAAATCATCAGATTCCCACACGGAGTTCCCATAGCCCTCATATCCGGCATCGGTTTTTCTTAGATACAGCTAGCGGCACAGGCGCCAAATACAGGCCCATGCCCTTCCTGGCAGCCCAGTCATAAAGCGCCCCCTGCTCTGCTCTGTTTCTTTTCCAAATTAAACACGTGACAAATATTCCCCTGTACGTGTATCAATCTTTAAGACATCTCCCTGCTCTACAAACAGAGGTACCATTACAACTGCCCCGGTCTCTACGGTCGCAGGCTTTGTTGCTCCCTGTGCAGTATCACCCTTAAATCCCGGCTCTGTCTCTGTGATTGCAAGCTCTACAAACAATGGCGGCTCAACAGAGAATACATTTCCATTATGAGAACAGATTTTTACGACTTCATTTTCTTTTACAAATTTTAAAGCGTCACCCACCACTTCAGCATTCAGTGCGATCTGATCATATGTCTCAACATCCATAAAGTTGAATAAATCTCCGTCCTGATACAGATACTGCATGTCCTTACGGTCAATACGTGCCTGTTCAAACTTTTCATTGGGTCTGAAAGTCTTTTCAACAGCACCGCCGTTAATTATATTTTTTAACTTTGTTCTTACAAACGCTGCACCTTTACCTGGTTTTACATGTTGGAATTCCAAAATCTGATAGATGTTCCCCTCAATCTCAACGGTTAATCCATTCTTAAAATCTCCTGCTGATATCATTGTAATCCTCCTTCAATTGCGCTGCCAATGCGCCTACCTTTTTACACTGTTTATAATTTTATAATAGTTTCATTCATTTTTCAACCTTTTTTTACCCGGAGATCCGCTTCTTTTGCTTCTTTTTATAGAAATGCAGTACAATCTTCTCCAGGTACCGTTTCAATACGATCTGAATCTCCTCCTTCGGATGAATCGGCTTAACCAGTATATTGCGGATGCCGCTTCTCTTAGCCCCCCACACATCAGTAAACAACTGGTCTCCTACAAAAAGAGTATTGGAATCGTCCGTCCCCATAATCTCCATCGCTTTTTTATAATTCTTTGTGGATGGCTTATGGGCATTATAAATATAGTTCGTCTGAATCTCTTCATTGAACATCTTGACCCGCGCTTCCTGATTGTTTGAAATCAGGCATGAAGAAAAACCGATTTCCTTCAGCCTGGCAAACAGTTTTTTAGCACGGTCATCTGCAGGGGCGCCATGAGGTACAAGTGTATTATCTATGTCAAATATAACGCCTCTGAATCCTTCTTCATATAATTTTTCAAATGGGATGACATATGTAGACATCTTATAGTCATCCGGAAAAAATCTGTCAAACATTATTCCACATCCATCTCCATTAACTTTGTAATCAGTTCCTCACAAACCTGCAGCACCGTCTTGTTATCAGTCTGTATCACGATATCGGCAGCCGCCTCGTACTTCTCACGGCGGTTTTCCATCAGATCTGCAATAAACTCTACATTATTATTCTCTTTGAGCACCGGTCTGTCATCACTGTCTTTCACCCGTTCATAAACGGTCTCCGGACTCGCAGTCAAAAGAACTACACGGCCGTTTTTCTTCATCTCGGCAACATTCTCCGCCCGGAGGGCTGCTCCGCCTCCGCAGGATATAATAGTATTCTTTTTATCCTGCAGTTCGATCAGCAGTTTTGTTTCCTGCTCCCTAAAATATTCTTCACCATATGTGGCAAAAATATCCGGAATACTCATTTCTTCACGTTCCGCAATTACCTGATCCATCTCCACAATACGCATCGCAAACATTGTGCTGAGATAATCAGACACTGTAGACTTGCCTGCGCCCATAAATCCGATCAGTACTATATTGTAAGAAAACAGCTTCCTTGCCTGAATCCTCTTGCTGTTACGTACAATTCTTCTGAACACGTCGTAAATCTCGTCCTGGTACTTACAGCCTTCCATCTTATCCTTCAGTCTCCGTTCCTGCTTGGCTTCCTGTGCCGGCTGCAAAATCGGCATGCCGTATTCCTCTTTATATGCCATGATCTTTTCTACAATTGCATTGCGCTCAACCAGCGCATCTATAATCTTATCATCACACAAAGCAAGCTGTTCGCGGTACATCTCTAAATCATTCATCTTCCAACGTCCACCTTTAATCTCTTATTCCAAAACAATACACCATATTATAGCAACTTTCCCAGATGATAGCAAGCAGAAACTAACCGCCTGTGTTCGTATTTTCTGCTTTTCCGGTCCTTTTTTCATGAATATGAAGTTTTACTCCTATTCCTTAACGGATTTCTCCAGAGCGGCTTTCACATCGCCTTTAAACAGTTCCCATGCATCTTCATGATCCACAAAATATTTGGGACAGATTTTACCCGTAACGTCATAGTGGCGGATCACATTCTGCTCCGTCAGGCCGAACTTTTTACACAGCCATGCTGTCAGCTGAACCACAGACTTATAAGTCGCGTCATTAAACTCTCCCGACTCATCCGGGTGGCAGCATTCGATTGAAACCGTATCATGATTTCTACTGTTAGAAGCGTAAGCAATCTCCCATGTCGGCACGCACTGGATAATTTCTCCGTCCAGGCCGACCACAAAATGGCTGCTCACCGACGTCTCATGGCTGTCCTTCAACCCTTGAAAATAGTCCCTGTTGTTTTGTGCTGTGCTGCCCGGATTCGCCGTATAATGAATGACGATGCCGGTAATCGGATCAGATTCAGTCCCCGGCCTCGAATACTCATTCACATCCAGCAGCTGTACATCAATCTTCGGCTCTGAGGCATCCACAGACAGGCCCGTATTAGCACGATTCCTTCTCCCATCAGCAACGCAGGAATAGATTCCCAGGACAATTGTCAGGATTACCAGAAACACGATTCCTCCATATATATAGAGAGACTTCTTGTCGATTCTTATATTCTTCAGGTTTATTTTTCTTTTTGTATATCTTCGTCTTTTCATCCCTGTTCCCCAATCCAAAAACTGTTTATATCTTATCATATTTTGTCGAAACAAAAATGAATATTTTATTAAAATTGTCTTAGCAAGAGTACCCTGTAACAGAGAGCTCCTGCAGGCGTAGTGAGCTTTTACCCCATGAACCGGCTATAGTAAATAAAAAACCGGACAGCTCCGGGATCCCTGCTTCATTGCTGAATATTTCGGGTATCTCCGGAATTGTCCGGTTCTATATGATTCAAGGGGCAACCGTCCTTCGGCTGCTCCTGTATAACTGTATTTTATTCGTCCACGCTGTAGTTCGGCGCCTCTTTTGTAATATGAATATCGTGCGGATGACTCTCTTTCAGAGATGCCGCGGAAATTTTCACAAATTGCCCGTTCTGCTTCAACTCATCAATTGTAGGAGTTCCGCAATAACCCATACCGGAGCGCAGACCGCCCATCAGCTGGAATACGGTGTCTTCCACGGTTCCCTTGTATGCAACCCGTCCTTCAACGCCTTCCGGAACAAGTTTCTTAGCATCCGCCTGGAAGTATCTGTCCTTGCTTCCGTTCTCCATAGCGGCAATCGAGCCCATACCGCGGTATACCTTATATTTTCTTCCCTGGAATAACTCGAATGTTCCCGGGCTTTCATCACATCCGGCAAATATGCTGCCCATCATACAAACATTTGCACCGGCAGCGATTGCCTTAGTCATATCTCCGGAATACTTAATACCGCCATCCGCAATAATCGGTATATCATATTCTTTTGCCACTGCATAACAATCCATAACTGCAGTAATCTGCGGAACACCGATTCCTGCAACGACACGCGTTGTACAGATAGAACCAGGCCCGATTCCAACTTTGACGGCATCGACTCCTGCCTCAATCAGAGCCCTTGTTGCATCCCCTGTTGCAACATTCCCTGCAATAATCTGAAGTTCCGGATACTTTTCTTTTACCATGCGTACCGTGCGCAGAACATTCGCAGAATGACCGTGTGCAGAGTCCATAACCACCACATCTACTTTAGACTTCACCAGTGCATCCACACGCTCCAGAAAGTTTGCTGTAATACCGATCGCCGCACCACAGAGCAGCCGTCCCTGACCGTCCTTTGCAGACAAAGGATACTTAATCTGTTTTTCAATATCCTTAATTGTAATCAAACCTTTCAGGTTTCCTTCATCATCTACGATCGGCAGCTTTTCCTTCCTTGCCTTCGCAAGAATCTTCTTCGCTTCGTCCAATGTGATACCTTCCTTCGCTGTAATCAGCCCTTCGGAAGTCATGGACTCCTTAATCTTCTTAGAGAAATCTTCTTCAAATTTTAAATCACGGTTTGTAATAATTCCGACGAGTTTTTTTCCTTCCGTAATAGGAACTCCTGAGATGCGGTACTTTGCCATCAGATTATTGGCATCTTCCAGTGTATGTTCAGGTGATAAATAAAAAGGATCCGTAATTACCCCATTCTCAGACCTCTTAACCTTATCAACCTCATCCGCCTGCTGTTCAATAGACATGTTTTTATGAATAATACCAATTCCGCCCTGACGAGCCATCGCAATAGCCATACGGTGTTCAGTAACCGTATCCATTCCTGCGCTCATCATCGGAATATTCAGTCGAATCTTCTTCGTCAAGTTCGTTGATAAATCAACCTGGTTCGGAATTACTTCGGAAAATGCCGGAACTAAGAGCACATCATCAAATGTAATACCTTCTCCAATAATTTTACCCATGATTTTATTTCCTCTCTTTCTCTAATATGTAAGCTGATGTTTTAACTGATATAGTACAAAAATTAAACAAACTTGTCAAGGGATTCCCAGGTTTCCGCCGGAAAAACACATAATAAATACTAACCCCCATTAAAAACCACCACTTATAAGTTGGAATATTTGGGGGGACTTTTTTGGCTGAAGGGGCCGCAGGGGAGGAGGCGGACAGGGGAAGCGGGCGATGCAGGCGGAGGGCGGGTAAGCGGCTAAATAAATTGACCAGTCAGGAGATAGGTAAGTCTTTTGTTTCAGGAGATAGGTAAGTCGATTCAACAGGTGGTAAGTCGAATTGT
>NZ_WKZK01000053.1:0-37849 GCF_009680135.1 Eubacterium sp. BIOML-A2 | reverse complement strand
TTATTTCTGTATAGTTTAACATTTGGACTTACCTATGTCCTGAAACTTTTTACTTACCTATGTCCTGAAACTGGACAGGAAGTTATATGACCCGATTGGGTTAAAAAGCAAGATTATTACAAGTGGTGAAAAACTTCAAACTATCACTTACTGGGGCATACAATGTTCCGTCAATTCAACTCAATCCGCCGCCCCCGTCGAAGTCCCGGGCATCAGAAAGGTTTTTTCCTTACGGAGGATGAACCCAGCTGTGCGGAATTGGAATATGCCTCTCCTGGATGCGTCTTTCAGGATATTAGTGCCGCTTCATCAAAATCGGAGCCGCCATGTGAACTGTTTTCAGGCCCACAAGGCCTGAAAACAAGCAGACCCGAAGTGGGAATTCATCAGAATTCCCGCAAGTGTCCGCGGTGTTCATCATGGCGGCTCCGATTTTGATTAGCGGCACTTATATCCTGATTCCGCATCCAGGAGAGGCATATTCCAATTCCGCACAGCGTCCCCCCTCCGAAAAAAATTCCAACTTTCTGATAGACTTCCCCCTTGTTTGTACGTAATAATAGGTGTAACGATATTTTGTAAGCTTACAATTTTGAGAAGGACGCAGATTATGAAAATTAATGAGGAAAATTATATCAGGGAGCTAAAGCAGCATAATGAGTCGGCTCTCGCCTATATTATTGAGCGGTATGGGGGGCTTGTGAAGTCGGTTGTGAGAAAGCATCTTTATGCTTTGCCGCAGTATCAGGAGGAATGTATGAATGATATTTTCTTCCAGGTGTGGAATAACATCCAGTATTTTGACTGTATGAAGAATTCTTTTAAGAACTGGATCGCGGGAGTTTCACGATACCGTGCCATCGACTGCCTGCGGAAGCACCGCAGGGAGCTGGAGGTGGAAAATATTGAGGATGTGGCCGCGGCAAAGGAGGAAGAGGCTTATCAGAGGCTGATTGACCAGGAGATATCAAAGGAGCTGGAACAGATGCTTTCATGCCTGAACCCACGGGATCAGGAGCTTTTTCGGAGGCTTTATATTGAAGAACAGGATATCAGCCAGGTGAGCAGGGAGATGGGCATGCAGGAGTCGGCTGTTTATAATCATGTATCCCGTGGAAAACGTAAAATCAGAAACTTGTATCCAAGAGAGCAGAAGGAGAGATGAATATGAAGAGTAATATATATATGATGTTGAATGACATAGATTCTGAGGCCGATGCGTACCAGGAGGAAGCGTGGTCGGAGGTGGAAGCAAAAAGGACGAAGAAAAAGGTTCTTGGCAGGGTTCGAAGAAAAGGCAGGAAAAAATATGTTATGGCAGGCGTATGTGCGGCAGCAGCTTTTGCCCTTTTGACAGTCATGCCTCTTCGGGGAGCCGTGGCAGATGCGGTGGAACAATTGTCCTACCGGATCGGCGCTTTTCTCGGGATTGATAAGAATCTGGCGCCGTATGAACAGATTGTCAATCAGTCTGTGACGGAAGACGGGATAACGATTACACTGAATTCTGTGGTGTTGGATGTGGATGAGCTCGTTGTTTCGACGACAGAGGTCTATGAAGATGCTATCACAGAAGGCGGGCCGGGGCTGATGGGAAATGTTTACATCAATGGCGTGCGGGCATCGGGCGCAGCAGGCGGAGGCTCTTACACTACCGATGAACATACGCGGGAAGTGGTGATGAAATATTATCTGAATCAGGTGGATTTGGCGGAATTGAGCCGGGAGGTCAACGTGGCCATACGGTTCAGCGATTATGAGGAAAACAGGGGCGGCTGGGAATTTAAATTTACTGCCAGCGGGGAACAGCTTTCTGCTGATACGCAGACCATTGACCTCACATACCGGTACCAGCTGCCGGATGGATGTAATATCACATTTACGAAGTATACGAGCAACGCCATGGGACAGAAAATATTTTATACCAATGACGGAAATAAAAATGACTATGATATGAAACTTGAGGGCACGGATAATCTGGGCAATCCGGTAAGTTTCTATGTAAGCTCATCCAATAAAGAGGGCGGAAGGTTCGTCATTGATAACTCGGCCGGGAATTTAAGCGATGAGGCGGAGACGCTGACATTGACGCCCTATGCGGTTAAGTATCCGGAAACAAGCGGGAGACTTAGTCATGATTTTGAGCAAGTTGGAGAGGCTTTCACGATTGAGGTTCGATGAAGGGGGCGCTCCGTGAAATGCGCTGCGGTAAGCCCTTCACATACACACATGGCGGTTTGAAGGGCGGACGCTTTAAGCAGCAGTAGGACGGAAAAGAGCAGAATTGCATGACACCACGGACATTCAGCGTGTAAGCCGATGCTTACACGCCTCAGGTCCGCTTGAACCCTGATTCGGAATCAGGGTTCAGTCATGCAATTCTGCTCTTTTCCGTCCTACTGCTGCTAAACGCGCTGGGAGCTCTTCAAACCGCCATGTGTGTATGTGTAGGGCTTACCGCAGCGCATTTCACGTCGCTTTGGTGCATCCGGGCGGGAGTAATGAGGGGAGGCGGATAGTGGTGGATTGGTTTGACAAGAACGGCCGGGAGAGATAAGGGAGAGGTTCTTTACTTGCTATTGATGGGGTTAATAATTATAATGAGTATATTGACGGGGGAACTTTTGGGGAAAAGGGGGTTTTTGGAGACTTTAAGGAGTGGCTAATTTACTATAGAGCCTGGTTCATTTATAATAGGGATTATGATAAGGAGGAGAGTAAGAAAATGAGAGATCCGGTAAAAACGATTGGGAATTTGATTGATAAGCAGGGGGTGTCTTTTATCAGTTCTGTGGATGAGAAAGGGTTTCCTAATACGAAGGCTATGCTGCCGCCTAGGAAAAGGGAGGGGATTCGGGTGTTTTATTTTACTACGAATACTTCTTCTATGAGGGTAATGCAGTATCGGAAGAATCCACAGGCCTGTATTTATTTTTGTGACAGAAGATTTTTCCGGGGCGTGATGTTGACTGGTACTATGGAGGTACTGGAAGATCGTGTTTATAAGGAGATGATCTGGCAGGATGGGGATACGATGTATTATCCGGAGGGGGTGACCGACCCGGATTATTGTGTTTTGCGTTTTACAGCAAGACAGGGGCGGTTTTATAGCAATTTTAGTTCCGAAACGTTCGATATTGAATAAACTATTATTTTTGTGATATCATTTTTTATAAATGATATCTGGAAGGGGCGTGTAATTGTATTGAATCATTATCAGGTAATTGATGAAAAAAGTTGGGAGAGGGCTATGCACTGTATGGTTTTTAGGAATAGTGTTGAGCCTGCTTTTTGTGTAACCTTTGAGGCAGATGTTACGAATTTTCTGAAAAAGGTAAAACAGCATAAATACTCTTTTACCCTTGCTATTGTGTATGCTGTGTGTAAGTGCGCGAATGAGATAGAAGCGTTCAGATACCGTTTTTTGGATGGTCAGGTTGTTTTGTTTGACAAGATTGATACCGCATTTACATATTTAAATACGGAGAGTGAATTATTCAAGGTAGTTAATGTGCCCATGCAGGAGAATATGCAGGATTATGTGGAACTCGCCGCCAAGACAGCCAGAGAGCAGAGAGAGTATTTTACCGGACCTTTGGGGAATGATGTGTTTCAATGTTCTCCAATGCCGTGGATCACATATACTCACATCTCCCATACAAATTCAGGTAGAAAAGATAACGCCACACCTTTATTCGACTGGGGCAGATATTACGAAAAGGATGAACGGATCGTTATGCCTTTATCTGTGCAGGCACATCATTCATTCGTAGACGGTATACATATTGGGAAATTTGCAGATGGGCTGCAAAAATATCTGAATGAGTTTTAGCAATAGTGAGAAGCTTAAATGAATCTTGAAATTTGGAGGACTGAAAATGGCAGAATCATTAACGTTTCGTTATGCAGAACGAGAGGATACGGAACTTATTTTAAAGTTTATCAGGGATCTTGCAAAATACGAAAAAATGGAAAATGAATTAATTGCAACGGTAGAATTGTTGGAAGAATCACTGTTTGAAAAGCAAAAGGCGGAAGTTATCTTTGCCATGGCGGATAACCGGGAAGTTGGTTTTGCCTTATTTTTTCATAACTTTTCTACTTTTCTGGGACGGGCGGGACTATATCTTGAAGATATATTTGTTCTTCCGGAATATCGGGGGCGCGGTTATGGGAAAGGCATCTTGAAAAAGCTGGCTCAGACCGCAGTCGAAAGAAGCTGCGGCAGGCTTGAGTGGTCTTGTCTTGACTGGAATAAGCCCAGTATTGACTTTTATTTATCTTTGGGAGCCGAGCCGATGGAAGAGTGGACGGTTTACCGTCTTGCAGGTAATACGTTAAAAGAGCTGGCGTGTAAAACGACAGATTAGATTAGAGTACCAGGAGGTGCGGTATTGAGGATTTTACTGGCGGAAGATGAGCCGGATCTGAACCGGCTGATTCTAGATAAGCTGCGGGGAGAGCATTACAGCGTAGATTCCTGCATGGACGGGCAGGCGGCATTGGATTACCTCGAGGCCGCGGACTATGATGCTGTGATTCTGGATATTATGATGCCGGGCGTGGATGGGCTGACTGTCTTAAAACGGCTCAGGGCACAGGGCGGGAATATACCGGTTCTGCTGCTGACGGCACGGGACAGTATCGAAGACCGGGTGGCGGGACTGGATGCCGGAGCCAATGATTATCTGGTCAAGCCTTTTGCATTTGAGGAACTGCTGGCCCGGATCAGGGTGCTGCTGAGATCCCCCCGGGACACAGGCGGGGTATGCTGCAGAATAGCTGATCTGGAAGTACATCTGGATACCCATGAGGTTATGCGCGGTGGAAAGCAGATTGCGCTTTCCGGGAAAGAATTTGCGCTACTCAGGTATATGGTCCAGAATGAGGGGATCGTGCTGTCGCGGGAAAAACTGGAGCAGCATCTCTGGAATTATGATTATCCGGGCGGTTCCAATGTGATTGATGTGTATATCCGCTATTTGAGAAAGAAAATCGATGAGGAATTTGAAATAAAACTTATCCATACGGTGCGCGGAACAGGATATGTCCTGAAAGTGAAGAACTGTGGATAACCGTCTGTCTTGTAATGCAGCGCATGGCGCACGTTTAGCACGGATCTAAGCGGAGCGGAGACCTGAATGCCTGCAACCATTATGTTTTCGTACGGTCTGCGCAGTAAATGCGCAGACCTGTCTGAACTGTTACGGAAACCCTGCTTGAATCTGGAGGTAGCTATGAGAAGATTTTCCCTGAAGATGAAGCTGACGCTCTTATACTCTTCATTTCTGATCATTATAATCGGTACGGTTCTGGCGATCCTGTTCTCGCTCAGCAGCAGGGAAGTCCTCCTCTCTGCCCAGGAAACGCTGAAAAGACAGGTGCAGAAAGGGGTTAGATATATCAGTTATAAGGACTGGGAGCTGGAGGTGGATGCAGATTTCTACGATCTGGAACAAAATGTCTATCTGTCACTCTATGACGGCGCGGGCGAATTTCTCTATGGCAGGATTCCTTATGAATTTGAGGAGCAGCCTGCGTTTGAGGTAGAAAGTCTTCAGACCGTGTCCCAGGGCGGACAGGCCTGGTATGTCTATGATTTGCTGCACAACGATGGAATCCACGGAAATATCTATGTGAGAGGCATTACTTCTGTGGACAGGGTGAAATACAGCTTCCGTATCACGCAGAGGTTTGCCGCTGTACTGCTGCCTCTGCTTGCTGTGGCCACAGCGGCGGCGTGTTATTACTTTACACGGCGGACGCTGCTTCCCGTGAAGCAGATGACAGACACCGTACAGCAGATCCAAAAGGACGGAGACCTGTCCAGGCGGATTGTGTTCCCTTTAGAACGCAAAGATAAAAGCCGGGACGAGATCTATACACTGGCTGTTACCTTTGATCAGACACTGGAACGGCTGGAAGAATCCTTTGAGCGCGAAAAGCAGTTTACTTCCGATGTATCCCATGAACTCAGAACTCCGGTCAGCGTGATACTCGCCCAGTGTGAAGAACTACTGCAGAGCAGGGAGATGCCAAAGGAACAGCGCGCCAGGGTACGGGTCGTGCAGAAAAAGGCAGAGGAGATGGCGGGCATGATCTCAAAGCTGCTGCTTTTATCCCGCGGAGAACGGGGGATGCTGGAATTGAACCGGGAATATCTGAACCTGAGCGAGCTGACCCTGATGTGCGTGCAGGAACTGGAGAACGCTGCAAGGGAAAAGAAGATAACAATAGAGACTGAGATAGAGCCGGAGGTGTATGCCTGTGTGGATGAAACCTTATATATACATATGCTGGACAATCTGCTTTCAAATGCAGCCGCATACGGCAGACAAGGCGGCTGTATACGGGTGACCCTTTTCAAAAAGGAAGGGTGTATTATTGGCTCGGTATTGGATGACGGAATCGGTATATCACAAGCGGAACTTCCGCATATCTGGACGAGATTCTACCGTGCCGATCAGTCAAGAACCTCAGACGAACATGTGGGGCTGGGGCTTCCGATGGTGAAATGGATTCTGGAGGCACATGGAGGCGGCGTTGAGGCAGAGAGCAGAAGCGGGGAGGGCAGTACGTTTCAATTTTTCTTTCCTGACGGTATTTTTTAATCTTTCTTTAATCTAAGGCAGGTATACTGAGAATATGAAATGACAGATGCGGGGAGACTAATATGTACCTGCCGAAAGGAGGAAAGAAGATGAAGATAAAGAATGGTTTGAAGGTATATGCTGCCGTACTGTGTATGGTATCTGCGGTTTTGATGCCCGGATGCTCCAAAAAAGGGATTGGGGAAGAGAAAGCTAAGGAAATAGCCTTCGAAGATTCACAGACTGATGAGAAAGAGGCGTCCAGACTTCAGGTTTCCAGAGAAAAAGAGGACGGGAAGTCTGTCTATGATGTTTATTTTATGAATACGGAAAGCAAGATGGAATATGAGTATGAAATTCTGGCCGATGACGGAACGATATTAAAGGCAGAAAGTGAAAGCACATATGCACGCCAGCAGGACGCACAGTACAAGCTGGATATCCAGACCCAGCTCGAGGAAGCAAAGGCGTTAAAAGAAGGCCTTGAGGAGCAGAAGCAGCGGTTAGAGGATCTGCTTGCGCGGGAGGAAAAAGACTTAGACAACGAAGGCCTTCAGGATAATCTGGATGAAGTAAACGAAGAACTGCAGTCTGTTACGTATCACCTACAGGATCTGCAGACTTATATGGAGAATAATAAGGATCAGCTGATCGGTGTCAATCTGAAGGAGGCACAAGAGCTGGCCCTGGAGCGTGTGGAGGGCGCGGGTAAGGATGATATTGTGATTGCGCTGGAGTACGATGACGGCGGGTATAAGTACGAGGGCGACATTATATACGGCGGACATAAATACGATTTTGAGATCCATGCCATGACCGGCGCGTTTTTGGAATGGAGAAAAGAATAATGTAAATGAGAGAAGATGATAAAGTGGGGACTCCTGTCATATAAATAGAGTGATATCCGTTTGCGGGGTTATGACATGGAGACATTATCACAGATCATGAAATCGATCTACGGGTACTTGTGGGGAATGCCGATGCTGGTGGTTCTTCTGGGTACCCACTTGTATTTTACCGTCAGGCTTGGTTTTATCCAGCGCAAGATCCCTCTGGGAATACGGCTTAGCTTCTCCAAAAAAGAAGCCGGTGACGATGGAATCTCGCCCTTTTCTGCGCTGGCGACTGCGCTGGCGGCTACAATTGGTACAGGGAATATCGTGGGCATCTCTGCCGCGATTGCCATAGGAGGGCCTGGTGCGGTGTTTTGGTGCTGGCTGACCGGAGTGTTTGGTATAGCAACCTGCTATGCCGAGTGCTTCCTATCCGCAAAATACAAAATAAGAAGGCCGGACGGTTCATATACCGGCGGACCGATGTACGTGATGGAAAAGGTGCTGCATCAGAAAAGTGCGGCGGTGGTGTTTGCCGTCAGCACAATCCTGGCTTCCCTGGGAATGGGAAGCAGCGTCCAGTCACATTCAATCTGCGCCGCGGTGCAGGTGGAATTTCCGATTTCCCCGTCCATAATCGGAATCATTGCGGCAGTCCTGGTGGGGGCCGTGATGCTCGGCGGTGCAAAACAGATCTCAAAAGTGTGTACATATCTGGTTCCTTTTATGAGTGTTTTTTATTTCGGCGGCTGCCTGTTCCTGATCTGGATAAACCGGGCATATCTGGGGGCGGCACTAGCTGTGATTGTGAAGTCTGCATTTACCTCCAAATCAGTATTCGGAGGGCTTGCCGGCACAGCTGTGATGGTGGGCATGCGGACGGGAATCTCAAAGGGACTGTTTACAAATGAGGCGGGTCTGGGCTCCATCCCCATGACTGCGGCTGCATCCAGAACCAGTTCCCCGGTTAAGCAGGGAATCATTTCCATGACAGGGCCATTCTGGGATACGGTCGTGATGTGTGCAATCACCGGGATCGCGATCGTGAGCAGTATGTTAAGTGAGCCGGGGATCTATATTGGGGCTGCGGATGACCAGCTGTGCTTCCTGGCATTTGAAAAACTGCCGATAGGCGGGAGCACGATGCTGTCCGTCTCGCTGGTGCTTTTTGCCTATGCCTCTATCATTGGGTGGAGCTATTATGGCGAGTGTGCGGTGCAGTATTTGTGGGGAAATAAAAAAATCCTTCCCTTTAGAATCGCCTATATAGCGGCGGTATATCTGGGGGCAGTGATGTCCCTGGATCTTGTGTGGACGGTATCGGATCTATTTAACTCATTTATGGCGATTCCTAACATACTTTGCATCTGGATGCTCCGGAAAGTGGTGATTCGGGAGACTGGGGCGAGCTTTGGGAGTGTAAGAGGCGGGGGACGCTGAATAACCGGGAAGCCTGCCTCATGCCGGAGTGTCTATGCCATTTTAAAAAGCCCCTCCGTTTACGTAAGAGTCCCTAAAGATAAAACTAGTACACCGAAAAATAAATAGCACAATGCTTCGCCCGTCTGATTTCACGAAAGCACAGATGCAAAAGCCTCAGCGTAACCCACTATGCCTGCGTTTTTGCATCTGCACTCTCGAAAAATTATACGTAGCGAACCATCATGCTATTTACTTTGAGTTATACGAGAGAATAGCGGTCCAGCGGTATTCTCTATGTTTTTCCTTAAGGGACTCTAATATGAACGCTAAGACTTTAAAAATGGCATAGATACTCCTTTATTCTGTTTGCCTGAATCTTTCATAATACTCCTTTGCTTTGTCCTCAGTCATTGTGAACCTTTTCTGTAATTTTTTTATAATTTTATCCTTGTCAAATTCTTCCTCAATATAATCCAGTACCAATGCTTTGATTCCCTGCTCTATTCCCTCATTTCTGGCTTCTTCACGCTCATAATATCTTTCTTCCCAAGCCTGCATATATCTCACCCCTGCTTCCTCGCTCGTTTTCACCTTACGTACCCGCTGATGTATACGCTTAATCCGCTCGCTGATTGTATTCATTGCTGTCTCATCATTTGTATGTTCCAGATAGTAAAGAAACTGCATCAGTTCTTCTGACACCTCATGTCTGTTCTTACCGCGTGTATTTAAAAATATCCGTACTGCTCCGTCCTCCAGGCAGCACTCTGGTACCTCCTCACATCTGGATTTGAAAGTATACATATATTTCTCATATCCAAACAAATCAAATGTCATAATCATAATTATGTACGCTGTATTCAGTTGGCTATAATCGGGTACCCCTGGCTCCAAAAGAGAGGCGTCTATTATAGCCTGATAGTACCTGCTCCTTTTTGCCAGATCCCCTTTCTTTTTCTGCTGCATCTCCGTATTATAAATGGCAGCTTCTTCGTCCATAGAAAATACATCTAATCGGATTGTACGCAAAAGCGGTGACACTCTAAGTTCCTTTTCTGTCTCATTTTTATTAAGCAGCGGAACAGTGCGCCCAAAAATAATACTTAATACATCCTGATGAGCGCCTGGGTCTTCCAATACTTCATCAAATAAAAAGCGGTTTGTAAGGTTCAGTTCTTTTAGCGGTTTTATTTTTCGCTTTGTGTCCATATATTTCTCCTCTATTTTAACATATATTTTCATCTGTTAATAGTATTTGGCACGCGAAAAAACAAGCATAGGCATCCCTCCCTGCGATCTTTGATTTCTCCAAACATTGAATTATCGGGCGAAACTGCCCTTAGGATTGAAATTAGATATTTCAAAATAATGAATACAAAGAATGTTTGAAATGCATCCAATTCATTTTATTGGATTTATTAACATTACCATATATATATGCGGACTGTCAATGGACAAAGCCATGGATGATTCGGGTCTTTTAAGGGACGCATGTTCATGCTATAATATAGTGAATCGTTAAAAAATTGGAAGATTTAAAAGCCGTATTATATAAGGAGCAGAAATAGGATGCCGATAAAATGGAAAACAGCGATTATTACACTGAGTGACAAGGGATACGCCGGGGAGCGGGAGGATAAAAGCGGACCGCTGATCCGGGAGATGATTGAGCGCGCCGGATATGAGGTGACGGAGATGGTTTTGCTGCCGGATGAGCAGATGATGATTGAGGAGAAGCTGACAGAACTCTGCGACGAGAGGGAGACAGACTTGATTCTTACCACCGGCGGGACGGGATTTTCACCGAGGGACTGCACGCCGGAGGCAACTCTTGCCGTGGCGGAAAGGAATGCGCCGGGAATTGCCGAGGCGATGCGGTATGCCTCGCTGCAGATTACCCCGCGTGCCATGCTGAGCAGGGGAGCCTCCGTGATGCGGGGGAAGACTCTGATTATTAACCTTCCGGGCAGCCCGAAAGCGGTGAAGGAAAATCTGGAATATATTCTGCCGTCCCTGTCCCATGGACTGGAGATCATGAAGGGAGTCACGGGGGAGTGTGGAAGCGAAGCTAAAAAACCGGGGGCAAAAGCATGACGGATCAGTATGGACGGGAAATAGAATATCTGAGAGTGTCTGTAACAGACAGGTGCAATCTCCGGTGCAGCTACTGTATGCCCGAGGAGGGAGTCGAGCAGGTCGCGCACAATGAGATCCTGACTTACAGCGAGATTGCCAGGATCTGCCGGATCTGTGCGGACAAGGGGGTCTCAAAGATCAAGCTGACAGGCGGAGAGCCGCTGGTGAGAAAGGGCATCAGCGGCCTTTTGTATGAACTTAGGCAAATAGATGGAATAGAGCAGATTACTTTGACAACGAACGGAGTGCTGCTTGCAGGACAGATCGAAGAACTGGCGAAAGCGGGCCTGGATGCTGTTAATATCAGCCTCGATACGCTGGAACGGGAACAGTATGCACAGATTACCAGACGGGACGAGCTTGGGAAAGCGATGGAAGGTCTGGAGGCGGCGCTTAAGTATCCGGGCATCCGGGTGAAAGTCAACTGTGTCGCTCTGCAGGGAGTCAATGAAACCCAGTGGGTTCCCCTGGCGGAACTGGCAAAGAATGAGCCGGTGGATGTGCGGTTTATAGAGATGATGCCCATCGGGCTTGGAAAATCCTGTGCCGGCAGCAGCCAGGAGGAGGTGTGCCGGGTGCTGAAACAAGCGTATGGTGATCCGAGGTTTTTATCCGGAAGCTTTGGAAATGGTCCCGCAGTTTATGCTGCTTTTCCGGGCTTTTCCGGGAAAATAGGTTTCATCAGCGCCATTTCACACCAGTTCTGCGGAAGCTGCAACAGGGTCCGCCTGACTGCGGAAGGTCTTTTAAAGCCTTGCCTGCAGTATTCCAAAGGGGCGGATTTAAGGCGTCTGCTGAGAAGCGGGGCCGATGATGCAAAGCTGGATGAGGTCATCGGGAAGGTCATATTTGAAAAGCCCCGGTGCCATCAGTTCACGCTGAAAAGAGATGAGAGACAGGGGACAGAGAATGAGGGGCCGCTGGAAGGAAAACAAATGTCAAGAATCGGAGGATAAACATGGGAAAAGTAATTGCTGTTTGTACAAGCCCTGCAAAGGGGACACAGAAGACCAATGTCGGGGAGGCAGTATTTATAGAAGATTTTGGGATTGAGGGGGATGCCCACGCCGGGAAATGGCACAGACAGGTGAGCCTTCTTTCTTATGATAAAATAGAGGATTTCCGCAAGCGAGGTGCGGAGGTGGCCGACGGCGCTTTTGGGGAGAATCTGGTTGTTGAAGGGATCGATTTTAAGACATTCCCTGTAGGAACCCGTTTTCAGTGCAATGATGTGATCCTGGAGATGACACAGATCGGAAAGGAATGCCATCACGGCTGCGAGATCTTTCAGAAAATGGGCGACTGCATTATGCCAAGGGAAGGCGTCTTTGCAATCGTGATAAGAGGGGGGACAATCCGGACGGGGGATATCCTGGAAGTGATTTGAAATGAAAAGGAAGAATTTACGAAGCATACACCAGCTGGAATATGAGGACTGATAAGAATGGCACAGAATCGAAATGTAAAGTTAAAGGGATGTCTGTATGCCTTTATGGCAGGTATGCTGTGGGGGATTACAAGTCCCGCGGCACAATACTTATTTGAAAGAAAAAATATCGTTTCCGAATGGCTTGTACCCTTCCGCCTGGTTTTTGCCGGGCTGCTCCTGCTGATCTATGCGGGAGTAAGGGGGCAGGATATTACCAGTGTCTGGAAGGAGAAGACGGATGCGTGCAGGCTGGTTCTATTCGGGGTATTCGGCATGCTGGGCATGCAGTTTACCTTTTTCTCCGCCGTGCAGGAGATGGATGCCGGGACGGCCACAATTTTTCAGTACCTGAACCCGGCCATGCTGATCTTATTTTTCGCTGTTGTTTATAAAATTATGCCGGGGAAGAAGGAGATCGCAGCTGTTCTGGCAGCAATCTCCGGGATTGCCATCGTTGCGACGCACGGAAATCTTTCGTCACTGGCGATTTCCCCAAAAGGGTTTTTACTTGGAATGCTTTTGGCAGTGACGACCTGCTTTTACGGTGTGCTCCCGGCGCCTTTGGTTAAACGGTACAGCGCGGAAGCAGTCAGCGCCTGGGGGATGATTGTGGGAGGCCTGGTACTGATGGCTGTGACGAGGCCGTGGCGGATACCTGTTGTGATCGATGTTCAGGTTGCGGCGGCTTTTGTTACGATTATCACCGTAGGGACAATCTTGCCGTTCTGCTTTTATCTGTCCGCAGTAAAGTACACCGGTTCTGTATATGCCGGGCTTTTTTCCTGTGTGGAGCCGGTCGCGGCCTCAGTTGTAGCGGCGGTATTCCTGGGCACCAGATTTATGAAAATGGATATTCTGGGGTTTGCGCTTGTCCTGTCCACACTGTTTATACTGGCAATCCCTGAGAAATTGCGTTAAAATGTAACAGTCCAGGTCTGCCTGTAATCTTACGGTTAAATTAATAAAATGCCGCTGCCTGCGGGACGGCCTGTAAAGAGCAGAAAAGAGGAGACTGTTCACACACAGCGGCTGCGTACAGCACGGTCTGAACAGCATCGGACCGGATGCTGATTCCTCTGGCGTCTGAAAAATTTCTTGCATGTGTGTCTGAAAAGTTATATAGTGGACAATGGATTGCCGAAAAGCGGCCATAACATGAGGAAGAAATACAGAGGCTTAGAAGATGAAAAATACAGTAAAAAAGAAAACATTGATGAAAGATATGACACAGGGAAGCCCGGTCAAACTGATTCTGGAATTTACCCTGCCTATGATATTTGGATTTTTATTCCAGCAGTTTTATAATATGGCGGATACCGTGATTGTCGGCCGGTTTCTGGGGGTTAAAGCGCTTGCGGCTGTGGGCGCCACGGGTTCTGTGAATTTTTGTGTCATTGGATTCTGTATGGGGATATGCAATGGATTTGCAATACCGGTTGCACAGAAGTTCGGCGCAAAAGATGAGCGGGGGCTTCGCAAATCGGCCGGAAACGGGGCAACTCTGAGCGTGATATTTGCGGCGGTGATGACAGGCATCACAGTGGTACTGTGCCGCCAGATTCTGGAACTTATGAACACCCCGTCCGATATTATCGACGGGGCCTACCAGTATATTGTTGTGATATTTGCGGGCATTCCGGCCATTTTTCTATATAATCTGCTCTCCGGCTACATCCGCTCACTTGGAGATGCGAGGACGCCGGTCCTTTTCCTTACCGTGTCCTCTCTGCTGAATATTCTGCTGGATGTGCTGTTTATTGTAGTGTTTAAGATGGGTGTGGCGGGAGCTGCCTATGCAACGGTAGCATCCCAGGCGGTTTCGGGGATACTGTGTCTTTTCTATATGATGAAGCATTTCCCGATTCTGCGGCTTCAGAAAGAGGACTGGAAACTGAACCGAAGATATGTCGGCCCGCTGTGCAGGATGGGAATTCCTATGGGGCTGCAGTATTCCATCACTGCCATCGGCAGCGTGATTCTGCAGATTGCGGTGAATTCTCTGGGGTCTATGGCGGTGGCTTCGGTGACTGCGGCTTCCAAGATCCAGATGCTTTTGTGCTGTCCCTTTGATGCGATGGGGTCTACCATGGCGACCTACGGCGGTCAGAATGTAGGGGCCAAGCGTCTGGACCGGATCAGCAAAGGTTTGAAAGGCTGTCTTATCATCGGAGCGGTTTATTCTGCAGTGGCACTGGGAATTACTGTTCTGTGGGGAAAGCAGATTGCCTGGCTGTTTATCGATAAAGGGGAAAGCCAGATTCTGGGACAGGTGTACCAGTACCTGCTGGGCTCCGCGGTCTGTTACATGCTGCTTGCCGCGGTAAATATTGTACGTTTTCTGATACAGGGTATGGGATACAGTATGTTTGCCATACTCGCAGGAGTGTGTGAAATGGCGGCGAGAGGATTTACAGGATTTATTCTGGTGCCGGCCTTCGGATATGGAGCAGTGTGCCTTGGCAACGGGCTTGCGTGGCTGGCTGCAGACTTGTTTCTGATTCCGGCATTTTTTCAGGTGATGAAGAGATTAAGAAGATTATTTCAGGAGGAAAAGATGAGATGAAATGGAATAGTTTCCGGTTAAAGACGACAACAGAAGCGGAAGATATTGTCAGCAGCATGCTGATGGACCTGGGAATCCAGGGAGTGGAGATCGTGGATAAGGTTCCGCTGACGCAGGCGGACAAAGAGCAGATGTTTGTAGATATTCTCCCCGAGGGGGAAGCAGATGACGGAGTGGCATACCTGAACTTTTATCTGGAAGTGGAAGCGGATAAAGAAAAGATTCTCGGCGATGTCAGAAGAGAACTGGAGGAGATGTCTTCCTATGTGGATGTGGGAGAATGCATCATAGAGGAGTCCCAGACAGAGGACGTCGACTGGGTGAACAACTGGAAGCAGTATTTCCATCAGTTCTATGTGGATGATATCCTGATCATTCCATCCTGGGAGGATGTTAAGCCGGAAGACAGCGACAAACTTGTGATCCACATCGATCCGGGTACTGCATTTGGCACGGGCATGCATGAGACCACGCAGCTTTGCATCCGTCAGCTGCGCAAATATGTGACTTCTGAGACACAGATTCTGGATGTGGGCTGCGGGAGCGGTATCCTGGGTATGCTGGCGCTGAAGTTCGGGGCAGCCTATTCCGTGGGTACGGATCTGGATCCCTGTGCGATAAATGCCACCAATGAGAATATGGAGGTCAATGGAATCAACCGTGATCAGTACGAAGTGATGATCGGGAATATCATTGATGATAAGGCGGTACAGGAAAAAGCAGGATACGCCCGGTACGATATTGTTGCGGCAAATATTCTGGCGGACGTGTTGGTGGAGCTGACACCGGTGATCGTGAACCACATGAAGGCAGGCGGTATTTATATTACCAGCGGTATTATCGATGATAAGGAACAGACCGTGATCCGCGCAGTGGAGGAAGCCGGACTGGAAGTGCTGGAAGTGACTTACCAGGGTGAATGGGTATCTGTAACTGCAAGAAAGAGTTAGAAAGAGACGGCGTCAGAAAGAGGCAGATTCAGAAGAAAGTGGGGGATGTGAGATGCATCGTTTTTTTACAGAACCGTCCAGGGTTCATGAAACAGTGATAGAGATTGGCGGGCCGGACGTAAACCATATAAAAAATGTGCTCCGCATGAAGCCTGGAGAAGAGGTGGAAATCAGTGACGGAGCAGGGAAAGAATATCTGTGTGAGATAGACCGGTATGAAGAGGAAGCTGTGATTCTCCGGATTTTGTCATCAGCAGGAGAGCCTGCCGAGCTGCCATCTAAGATTTACCTGTTTCAGGGGCTGCCCAAAAGTGATAAAATGGAACTGATTATCCAGAAAGCCGTGGAGCTCGGAGTCTATGAGGTGATCCCGGTGGGAACCAACCGTGCAGTGGTAAAGCTGGATGAGAAGAAGGCGGCCAAAAAAACAGAGCGCTGGAACGCGATCGCCCTGAGCGCCGCAAAGCAATGCGGCCGCAGCATCATTCCGCAGGTGACGCAGGTGAAAAGTTTTGGCGCAGCGCTGGAATATGCGGCGGGGCTGGATATTGTGCTGATCCCATATGAACTGGCAAAAGGAATGGAAGAGACAAAGCGGCTGATTTCGTCTGTTGAGCCGGGGCAGAGCATTGGAATATTTATCGGACCGGAGGGCGGATTCGAGGAAGAAGAGATAGAAAAAGCCGTGAATATGGGAGCACTTCCCATCACGCTGGGCAGAAGGATACTGCGCACGGAGACGGCCGGATTAACGATTTTGTCCATTCTGATGTACCACCTGGAGCCTTCCGTGTAATTTTTACGTTCCAGGCAGAGTATTTTCGGTGATTTCATTGCTGCGGGAAAGGATCTTTCTGAACATTAAGTGTTCGGAAAGCATAGTGTAATAATAAGAAACAGTAAAGGAAGAATATCATGGAAGTATATTTGGATAATTCAGCAACGACCAGATGCTATCCGGAAGTTGGGGATTTGGTTTATAAAGTGATGTGCCAGGATTACGGCAATCCCTCTTCTATGCACAGAAAAGGCGTGGAAGCAGAACGGTACGTGAAAGAGGCGAAAGAGAGACTGGCCAGGATTCTGAAGGTGAACACGAAGGAAATCTTTTTTACTTCAGGAGGAACCGAAAGCGATAATCTTGCGCTGATCGGCGCCGCCCGTGCAAATAAGCGGGCCGGTAACCATCTGATTACAACAGCAATTGAGCATCCTGCTATTCTGAATACAATGCGGTATCTTGAAGAAGAGGAGGGCTTCCGCATCACATACCTGCCGGTAGATGCACATGGAAGGGCAAAAATGGAAGCTTTGAAGGAAGCTCTGTGTGAAGACACGATCCTCGTATCAATGATGTATGTGAATAATGAAGTCGGTTCTGTGCAGCCCGTAGACGAGGCGGTTCAGATCGTAAAGAAATATAACCCGAACATTTTATTCCACTCAGACGCGGTACAGGGATTTGGCAAATATCACATATACCCGAAAAGGCAGGGAATCGACATGCTGACTGCCAGCGGACATAAGATTCATGGGCCGAAGGGAACCGGATTTATTTATATCAATGAAAAGGTGAAGATAAAACCGATCGTGTTCGGAGGGGAACAGCAGAAGAATATCCGTTCCGGGACGGAAAATGTTCCGGGGATTGCCGGGCTTGGTCTGGCGGCGCAGATGATCTACAGTGATTTGGATATGAAGGTGGCCTTGATGCGGGAATTGAAGGCATATTTTCTGGAAGGAATCTCCGGAATCGAGAATATCGCTGTACACGGCCTGACTGATGAGAACAGCGCGCCCCATATAATTAGTGTTGGAATTGCCGGAATCCGCAGCGAAGTGCTTCTGCATGCCCTGGAAGATAAAGGAATCTACGTTTCGTCCGGTTCGGCATGCTCCTCCAATCATCCGTCTGTCAGCGGTGTGCTCAAAGGAATCGGAGCGCCGAAAGAGTATCTGGATGCAACGCTGAGATTCAGTATGTCGGAGTTCACCACAAAAGAAGAAATTGACTATACGCTGGAGACGTTATATAATTGTGTTCCAATGCTTCGGAAATATACAAGACACTAAAATCTTGCGTTTCCTGCCAGGATGCAGGAAACGCAGCACATAAGGAGAGAGAGATGAGATTTCATTCATTCTTGATTAAATACGGAGAAATCGGTATTAAGGGTAAAAACAGATATCTGTTTGAGGACGCTCTGGTCCGCCAGATGCGCTTTGCGTTAAAAGGGGTAGACGGAGAATTCTATGTTCACAAAGCCCAAGGCAGGGTCTATGTGGAATGTGAAGGCGAGTATGACTATGAAGAGACGATAGAGAGCCTGAAGAGAGTATTCGGAATCGTGGGAATCTGCCCGGTCGTGCGTGTGGAAGACCGGGGATTCGAGCAGCTTTCCAAGGATGTTATATCCTATATGCAGGAAATGTATCCCGATGGGACCCAGACATTCAAGGTAGAGGCCCGGAGAAGCCGAAAACAGTATCCCATGACTTCGATGGAAATCAACTGCGAGCTGGGCGGGGTGATACTGGATGCATTCCCGGGAATGAAGGTAGACGTGCACAATCCGGATATCCGGCTGAATGTGGAGGTGCGGGAGGAGATCTATCTTTATTCCGAGATCATACCGGGACCCGGCGGTATGCCTGTGGGTACGAACGGCAGCGCCATGCTTCTGCTGTCCGGCGGAATCGACAGCCCAGTTGCAGGCTATATGATCTCAAAGCGGGGAGTCGGGCTGCACGCCACGTATTTCCATGCTCCGCCGTATACCAGCGAGAGGGCGAAAGAAAAGGTGGTTGATCTGGCCAGACTGGTTTCCAGGTACGCAGGGCCGGTTCAGCTGCACGTTGTTAATTTCACGGATATCCAGCTCTATATCTATGAAAAATGCCCGCATGAGGAGCTTACCATTATTATGCGCAGATATATGATGAAGATTGCGGAGCATTTTGCAAAGGAGAACGGCTGCCTGGGCCTGATCACAGGGGAAAGCATCGGACAGGTTGCGAGCCAGACCATGCAGAGCCTTGCGGCCACAAACGCAGTGTGCACGCTGCCTGTTTACCGCCCATTGATCGGATTTGATAAACGGGAAATCGTGGAAATCGCAGAGAAGATCGATACGTATGAGACTTCGATCCAGCCATTTGAAGACTGCTGCACCATCTTTGTGGCAAAACATCCGGTTACAAAACCGAATCTGGAGCGGATTGAAAAGTCGGAGCTGAATCTGACAGAGAAGATAGATGAGCTTGTGAAGACGGCAATTGATACGACAGAGATACTGACAGTGAAGTAGTGTGCCGGGGGGATGACTCTTCCGGCTGCGGCGTGTGCATCCCCCGGAGAGTTTCATATAATAGGAAAATGCCGGGCATTTTTCTATTATATAAAAAGGGCTGCCTCTTGTGAGACAGCTCATATCATGCAGATGTATGCCAATCCGGCATTCTGTATACCGTGTCCGGGGCGGACACGCTTTTTGTTTTTGTGGTGTTGAGCCACTTACTATTTAATAATGTATGGATCCAGTGCGCTGAGAATGTCGTCTGTTACATTACCCTCAGCATGTACGTTCAGTTCGATCGGTTTTGAAAGATCTAAACTGAAAATACCCATGATTGATTTGGCATCTATGACATACCTTCCGGATACTAAATCAAAGTCATTATCAAATTTTGTAATTTCATTTACAAATGATTTTACTTTGTCGATCGAGTTTAAAGAAATCTGTACTGTTTTCATCGTGAAATCCCTCCTTAATATACATTTACAGGGTTTTACCCTATGTCTATTCTACGAGAAGACAGTTTAAAAGTCAAGAAACAAAGAAGGAAAAAAGTAACAATTTATAACAGCTCAGACAGGTCTGTGCATTTACTGTGCAGACCGCACGTAAACATAGTGGCTGACGGCATCCAGTTCTTCGCCGCGGGCGAATTCTAATAGGCTGGATGCGTAACAGTTCAGGTTTGCCTGAACTGTTACAACAATTTAGACAAGAAAATAGGAGAATTAATTTATGAAGAAAGTTGCACTGCACAATCTGGGGTGTAAAGTGAATGCTTACGAGACTGAGGCGATGCAGGAAATGTTGGAGAATGCAGGGTATCAAATCGTTCCGTTTAAAGAAGGCGCGGATATCTACATTATTAACACCTGCACCGTGACAAATATTGCGGACCGCAAGTCCAGGCAGATGCTCCACCGGGCCAGGAAGATGAATCCGGATGCGGTGGTGGTCGCTGCGGGATGCTATGTGCAGGCGCAGGAGGACAAGCAGGAGATAGATCCCTGTATTGATATTGTGATTGGCAATAATAAGAAACAGGATCTGCTGACTATCCTGGAAGAATATGAAAACAAGCATCATGCAAAAGAAACGGCTGGTCACAACTCCGTATTCGCCAGGGAATTGATAGATATCAATCATACGAAGGAATACGAACCCCTGCGCCTGTCAAAGACGGGGGAGCATACGAGGGCTTATATTAAGGTACAGGACGGCTGCAATCAGTTCTGTTCTTACTGTATTATTCCCTATGCGAGGGGACGTGTGAGAAGCCGGGCAAAAGAAGATGTGATGGAGGAGGTAAAACGCCTTGCAGAAAACGGGTACCAGGAAGTCGTCCTCACAGGAATCCATCTGAGTTCCTATGGGATTGACCTGGAGGAGCCGGAAAACCTGCTGTCCCTGATTCAGGCGGTGCATGAGATCGGGGGGATCAAAAGGATACGCCTGGGTTCTCTGGAGCCGCGCATCATAACGGAAGAGTTTGCGAAGAGGCTTTCGTCACTCGAAAAGCTTTGTCCGCATTTTCATCTGTCTCTGCAGAGTGGGTGCGATGCGACTCTGAAAAGAATGAACAGAAGGTACGACAGCAGGGAATACTATGAAAAATGCCGGCTGCTGAGAAAGTACTTTGATCATCCCGCGCTGACAACCGACATCATCGTCGGATTCCCCGGGGAGACAGAAGAAGAATTCGAGCAGTCCAGGGCATTTGTGGATAAGGTAGACTTTTATGAGACCCATATTTTTAAATACTCAAAAAGGCAGGGCACAAAGGCTGCGGTCATGGAAAATCAGGTGCCGGAACAGGTAAAGTCACAAAGAAGTGAGATTCTGCTTGCCCTGAATGAGAAAAAGAGACTGGCCTACGAGAAAAGTTTTATCGGAAAAGAAGTGGAAGTTCTGCTCGAGGAAGAAATAGAACAAAATGGCAGGAAAAAGCTGGCCGGCCATACAAAAGAGTATATGAAAATTGCACTAGACGCGGATAAAAATCAGCAGAATTGTATCGTAAAAGTTGAAATTGAAAATGATTTACAAATTATACATTGAATTTTAGCAGTGTTTATATTAGAATTGTAAATAGGGTACTAGGCAAGAATGCCGGATTTATGTTACTATGTGCGGCCCCTGGGCCGTGAATAGTAACGGATTTATCAAAAGATTGTTGGAAAATACAGATAGCACTAAAACAACAGGGTACACAAAAATGGAGGAGAAGAAATGAGCGATTTAAGCAACACCCAATTCTTTCAGGTAGAGCCGGGTCCCCAGATTTCCGCAAGGGATATTCTGGAGATCGTATACAAAGCTCTGAAAGAGAAGGGGTATAACCCGGTGAACCAGATTGTCGGTTATATCATGTCCGGCGATCCGACTTACATCACAAGTTATAACGGCGCAAGAAGCCTGGTGATGAAAGTGGAGAGGGATGAACTGGTAGAAGAATTGTTAAAAGCGTATATTACGCACAATTCCTGGGAATAATCATTATGAGGATTATGGGACTTGATTATGGCACGAAGACAGTCGGCGTCGCGATCAGCGATGCTCTGGGACTTACTGCCCAGGGAATTGAAACAATTCAGAGAAAAGAGGAGAACAAGCTGAGGCGGACTCTGGCGCGTATCGAAGAACTGGTTTCTGAATACGAGGTGGAGAAGATCGTGCTTGGTTTTCCAAAACATATGAATAACGACATAGGAGAACGTGCGGAGAAATCTTTAGAGTTCAGGGATATGCTTGCGCGGCGCACCGGGCTGGAAGTCATCATGTGGGATGAGCGCCTGACGACCGTGGAGGCAGAGCGGACTTTGATTGAGAGCAATGTGAGACGTGAGAACCGGAAAAAGTATATTGACAAGATTGCGGCAATATTCATCCTGCAGGGATATCTGGATTCTGTATATTTGCAGAGGCAGACCGGGCAGGGCAAGTAAAGCACGGCCTGCGGGCAGATGCAGTGGCTGCGGAAATAAGGGGACATTTGTATGGAAAAGATTAAATTTACATTTGAGGATACAAGTGAAACAGTAGAATTTTTTGTTCTGGAACAGACAAAAATTAATGGTGCTGTATACATACTGGTCACAGACTCAGAAGAAGATGACGCGGAATGTCTCATATTAAAGGACATGAGTTCTGCAGAGGATGCGGACAGTGTCTATGAGGTTGTTGAAGATGATACTGAGCTTCTGGCGGTTTCCAAGGTTTTTGAGGAACTGCTGGAGGACGTAGATATTGAAATGTAAGATCTGTATCCGCCGTGCGGCATAAGTTTACGGGGCCGGGCTGCGGTAGGCCATAAAAGGCAAAAGATTTTTACAATAGATTTACTTACTGCTAATGAATCGGAGTATGGCAATGGAACAGGAAAAAGTGCAGGAACTGCTTAAAGTAAAACTGAGAGAAAAAGGCTTAAAAGTAACACAGCAGAGATTGCTGGTTTTACAAACGCTGGCTAAGAACAGCGGCAGCCATATGGCGGCTGAAGACATATACGAAGTGATAAAGGAGGGCTATCCTGAGATTGGACTTGCCACCGTTTATCGTACTTTGCAGCTGCTCCTTGAAATGCAGTTGGTGGACCGCATTAATTTAGATGACGGGTGTGTCAGATATGAGATCGGACATATTTTTGAAGGTGATACAAAGCACAGCCATCATCATCTAATATGCAGGACATGTGGAAAGGTACTTCCTTTTGAAGATGACCTCCTGGAGGAACTGGAGCGTCATATTGAGGAGGATACAGGATTCCATGTGCTGGATCACGAACTGAAATTTTACGGACTTTGTAAAGAATGCCTCAGTAAAAGCAAATAATCCGTTGTTAAATGTAACGGAGGGTTGCTGTTTTTTTCATGCGCAGAAGTAGGTGCTGTTCACACACTTCAGGTGCGCACGGCATGTTCTGGTCATTAATGAAGTAAGTACATAAAACACATGGAGGTGTAAAATTATTGAAAAAAACAAACAATGGTAAATTAAGGATTATCCCTCTCGGCGGTCTTGAGCAGATAGGGATGAATATTACTGCCTTTGAATACGAGGACAGTATTATTGTAGTGGACTGCGGACTCGCATTCCCGGAAGACGATATGCTCGGTATTGATCTTGTAATACCGGATGTAACATATCTTAAGGATAATATCGACAAGGTTAAGGGATTTGTTATTACCCATGGACATGAGGACCATATCGGCGCCCTGCCCTATGTACTGAAGGAGATCAATCTCCCGATTTATACAACAAAGCTGACCATGGGTATTATTGAAAATAAATTAAAAGAACACAATCTGGTCCGCGGTACAAAGAGGAAAGTGGTACGCCACGGGCAGTCAATCAACCTTGGTAAGTTCAGAATTGAGTTTATCAAGACCAACCACAGCATTCAGGATGCATCCGCGCTGGCTATCTATTCTCCGGCGGGTATCGTAGTGCATACCGGAGACTTCAAGGTGGATTATACGCCGGTATTCGGCGATGCCATCGATCTGCAGCGCTTTGCTGAGATTGGCAAGAAGGGCGTGCTGGCGCTGATGGCGGATAGTACGAACGCAGAGAGGAAAGGGTTTACCCAGTCTGAGCGGACAGTGGGAATCACGTTTGACCATATTTTCGCGGAGCATCAGAACACAAGGATTATTATCGCGACATTTGCATCCAATGTAGACCGTGTACAGCAGGTCATCAATTCTGCATATAAGTACGGCCGCAAGGTGGTAGTGGAAGGCCGCAGTATGGTAAATATTATTTCAACAGCATCGGAATTGGGATACCTGAATATACCGGAGAATACACTCATTGAGATTGACCAGATGAGACATTATCCGCCGGAGAAGATGGTGCTGATTACGACAGGAAGCCAGGGAGAATCCATGGCGGCGCTGTCCAGAATGGCTGCGGACGTACACCGTAAGGTTACTATTCAGCCGAATGATACGATTATATTCAGTTCCAACCCGATACCGGGTAACGAGAAGTCGGTATCACGTGTTATTAATGAATTATCTGCAAAGGGAGCGAACGTAATTTTCCAGGATGCTCATGTTTCCGGACATGCCTGCCAGGAAGAACTTAAGCTGATTTATTCCCTTGTAAAACCTAAGTATGCCCTCCCGGTGCACGGCGAATACCGCCACCTAAAGGCAAATGCGGCGATTGCAAGTTCTCTGGGTATACCGAATGAGAATATCTTTATTATGCAGTCCGGAGATGTCATGGAGTTGAGTGAGGATGAGGCTAAACTCGTGGATAAAGTACACACAGGCGCAATCCTGGTGGACGGGCTTGGAGTCGGAGACGTTGGAAACATCGTACTCAGAGACAGGCAGCATCTGGCGGAGGATGGTATTCTAATCGTTGTACTGACGCTGGAAAAGGGAACAAACCACCTGCTTGCAGGACCGGATATTGTATCCCGCGGTTTCGTCTATGTGCGTGAATCAGAAGGGCTGATGGAAGAAGCACGCCAGGTAGTGACAGACGGCCTGGAGCGCTGCCTTGCCAATAAGCATGCGGACTGGAATAAGATCAAACTGGCTATACGCGACACAATGAATGATTTTATCTGGAAAAAGACAAAGAGACGCCCGATGATTATACCAATTATAATGGATGTGGATGTGTAAGATATGATAGTTGATGAACGTATCGTTACATTCATCAATTCCATGGAGACAGAGAACAGTGAAATACTGGAGGCCATCGAGAAGGAAGCCCTGGATACTTGCGTTCCGATCATAAGAAAAGAAATGCAGAGCTTCCTCAAGGTGCTTATCACCATACAAAAACCTATGCGCATTCTCGAAGTCGGGACTGCCGTAGGTTTCTCTGCGTTATTGATGAGTGAATACGCCCCGGAGGGGTGTGAGATTATAACAATAGAAAAATATGAAAAAAGAATTCCCATTGCCCGTGAAAACTTCAGGAGGGCGGGGAAAGAGCAGCAGATAACCCTGCTGGAGGGGGATGCTTCTGAGGTGCTGAAAGACTTGGACCAATCCTTTGATTTTATCTTTATGGACGCTGCCAAGGGCCAGTACATCCATTTTATGCCCGAGGTCCTGCGGCTTCTGGCGGATGGCGGCACGCTCGTCTCAGACAATGTCATGCAGGACGGAGATATTATCGAGTCCCGCTTTGCAGTAGAGCGCAGGAACCGCACCATTCATGCCAGGATGCGGGAATATCTGTATGAACTGAAGCATAAAGAAGGGGTGGTAACGTCCATACTGCCACTGGGTGACGGCGTGGCAGTCAGCACAAAAAGAGGACAGCTGAAAGAGGAAATGTAATAGAAAGGAATAGGAAATGGGAAGACGTCCAGAACTTTTGATTCCGGCGAGCAGTCTGGAAGTATTAAAAACAGCAGTCATATTCGGAGCAGATGCAGTATATATTGGCGGAGAGGCTTTTGGGCTCCGTGCAAAGGCCAAGAATTTCTCTATGGATGACATGAAGGAAGGCATTGCCTTTGCCCATGAGCATTGTGTTAAAGTATACGTCACAGCCAATATACTGGCGCATAACCGCGATCTGTCCGGTGTAAGAGAGTATTTTAAAGAACTGAAGGAAATAAAACCGGACGGCCTGATCATAGCGGATCCGGGGGTATTTGAAATTGCAAAGGAAGTATGTCCTGAGATTGAACGTCATATCAGTACACAGGCCAATAACACGAACTACGGCACATATAATTTCTGGTACAAACAGGGAGCTAGCCGTGTTGTCTCGGCAAGGGAGCTTTCGCTGGATGAACTGAGAGAACTGCGTGCCAATATACCGGACGATCTTGAAATAGAGACATTTGTCCACGGGGCCATGTGTATCTCCTATTCCGGAAGATGTCTGCTGAGCAACTATTTTACGGGCAGAGACGCGAACCAGGGCTCCTGTACCCACCCCTGCCGCTGGAAGTATGCGGTTGTAGAGGAGACAAGGCCCGGCGAGTATATGCCGGTCTACGAGAACGAGAGAGGCACCTATATCTTCAATTCAAAGGACCTGTGTATGATCGGGCATATCCCCGAACTTCTGGAAGCGGGCATAGACAGTCTGAAGATCGAAGGACGCATGAAGACTGCCCTGTATGTGGCAACCGTTGCGAGGACTTACCGCAAAGCCATTGATGACTGCCAAAAAGATCCAAAGCTGTACAGAAAAAACATGCCCTGGTACCTGGAACAAATCTCTAACTGCACATACCGCCAGTTTACAACGGGGTTCTTCTTCGGAAAGCCGGATGAGACAACCCAGATCTATGACAGTAACACCTATGTCAAAGAATACACATATCTAGGAATTATCGGCCAGGAGCGGGACGGGCTGTACGAAATAGAGCAAAGAAACAAATTTTCCGTAGGTGAAACAATAGAGATCATGAAACCAAACGGAGATAATATAGAAACTACCGTGCTTCAGATCATAAACGAAGATGGAGAAGAACAGGAAAGCGCGCCGCATTCCAAACAAAAATTGCAGATCAAACTGAGCAGAAAAGCAGAAAGGTTTGATCTTCTTCGGCGGAGGGAATAGTGGGAGGACGCGAATTGATACACTGCAGCCGTTTGGTGTCACTCCCAGGGGAGGGGCCTTTACTGCCGATGGATGAACCAGCTGAAAAACCGGGAAGCCTGCCCCAGGCGGGGAGCATCTATGCCATTTTAAAAGTCCTATAGTTTACGTTAGAGGCCCATAAGGAAAAAAACAGAAAATGGTGGGCAGAATTTGCCGTCTCACGGCAAATTCTGAAGCGGCCTAAGGCCCAAAATTATCGAATTTTGGGCTGCATGCCGCTGGCCCGCCATTTTCTGTTTTTTTCCCTTTAGGGCCTCTTACGTAAACGGCGCGGATTTTTAAAATGGCATAGATGCTCCCCGCCTGGGGCAGGCTTCCCGGTTTTTCAGCGTCCCTCTTCCGCAAAAAACTCCCCATTACACCCCCTTAGAAGAATTCCCGCAGCTTTTCCACCGCACTTTTTTCGATACGGGAGACGTAGGAGCGGGAGATTCCCAGCTGCCTGGCAATTTCCCGCTGTGTGTATTCTTCCCCGTTGTAGAGGCCGTACCGCATTTTCAGAACGAGCCTTTCGCGTTGGGAGAGTTCGTTTTCAACTTTGTCATAAAGCTTCTGGATATTTTCTTTGAGGTGGATTTTCTCGGGGACATCTGCTTCGTCGGTTTCGATGATGTCATAGAGCTTGATTTCGTTGCCTTCTCTGTCGGTACCGATAGGTTCATACAGCGAGATTTCCTTGCTTGTTTTCTTTTTGGCCCGCAGATACATCAGAATTTCGTTTTCAACACATTTGGAAGCATAGGCTGCAAGCCGGTTGCCCTTATCGGGATTAAATGTAACGACAGCTTTGATCAGGCCAATGGTTCCTATAGATATGAGATCCTCAGGGTCCTCGTCGAGATACTGGTATTTTTTAATGACATGTGCAACGAGCCGCAGATTTCGTTCGATTAAGACATGTTTTGCCTGAAGGTCGCCCTCTGTATATTTTTGCATGTAATATTTTTCTTCCGATGGAGTGAGGGGATTTGGAAAAGATTTCAAGAACAGCACCTCTAAGCACATTTGATATAGTCTATGTGAAAAACGTCAAAATTGTGCTTTTCCACACAAAATAAATAGGGAGTTGCGGAGGGGACGCCTGTCCGGGAGGGGGCTTCTGCCGCAGGCCGGGAAACTTCCATGCCCCTTTTCGGCTGCGGCCCGTTTGCTTAGTCTCGCTAGATAAAAACCGCATCGGCTGGGGAGGCGCCAGCGGCATTCACCCCGCAATCCTGAAGAATTGCGCGGCTCAGGCCGCTTTGAAATCTGCTTCGGAAGCAGATTTCAGCCTCCCCATCCGATGCGGTTTTTATCAAACGAGACTACGCGCACTCTATGCATCCGAAAAGGGGCATGGAAGTTTCCCGGACTGCGGCAGAAGCCCCCTCCCGGACAGGCTGGTCGCATCCGGACGCTGGATATTTCTTTTGTCGGGGCGGGAAGCTGCGAGGGAGGCGGATTGAATCGCATATGGGCGATTTAATGACTGGGGTATTTGTGTGATTTTTTAGTAAGCCATCTCCAGCCTTCAGATATCCGTCCCTACATCACAAATACGCCTCCTCCGCAGATCCCCCTCCGTGGGAGTATTTTATCTTCCGCCTTGATGCGTCCAGCTGAGAGAGAGGGGAGACTGGTTTCCGGCGGGGCGGTGTATGCCATTTCAAAGTCCATAGAGTGCGTCTTAGAATCCGTTGGGGAAAAAACAGGGAACTTGGAGGGCGGAATTTGTTTTACAAAAACAAATTCCGTTGCCGCCGGCGGCGCGAATGCATCGGCATTCGGGCCAACTGCGGCATGTCCCTCCAAGTTTCCTGTTTTTTCCCCTACGGATTCTTAACGCACGGGCAGGATCTTGAAATGGCATACACCGCCCCGCCGGAAACCAGTCTCCCCTCTCTCTCAGCGCCCCCTCAAAGCAAAAAACTCCCCTCAAAGATCTCCTTCTTGACAGGAGTGAGACAGTAAGTTATGATGGATTCACCAGTTCCGGGGATTTCTTCCCTGGTTGTCAATTCGGGCCGTTTCGGCCATGTTTCATTTATTTACTTATTTATTTTTGATCAATGCTTGAAAGGAGTGTGTGAATGAGTTTCAGCACAGTTTTATCAGCGTCTGTTCAGGGGCTGAAGGTGGAGTTTGTACATGTGGAGGCGGATGTCAGCAATGGGCTTCCTGCTTTTCATATGGTTGGGTATCTTTCTTCGGAGGTGAAGGAGGCAGCAGAAAGAGTGCGGACGGCAATCCGCAATTCGGGCCTGGATTTTCCGGCTAAGAAGACGGTGATTAATCTGTCACCGGCAACGATGAGAAAGAGAGGGGCGGCGTTTGATCTGCCCATTGCGGTGGCAATTCTTGTATCCCTGGGGCTGATTCCTGAGGACAATGTGAAGAATGCCCTGGTTATAGGGGAACTGAGTCTGGACGGATGTTTACAGAAAGTTCCGGGAATTCTTCCTGTGATTATGGAGGCAAGGGCGGCAGGGATTCCCGTGTGTGTAGTACCGAAAGCAAATGCACCTGAGGGTGCGCTTGTAGAAGGAGTCGCGGTGCTGGGGGTCCGAAATCTTCATGAAGTTATTTCTTTTTTGTCTGGAGAAGTGCGGTTGGAGCCAGAGCCGTATCCAAAACATAAGAAAGAGGAACCCGTACAAAAGTTTCCGGATTACAGTGAGATACAGGGACAGGAAAATGTAAAGAGGGCCGCAGAAGTAGCCGTAGCGGGCGGCCATAACCTTTTGCTGGTTGGGCCGCCGGGAAGCGGAAAAACAATGGTGGCCAGACGAATTCCGGGGATTCTTCCGCCTATGACGCTGGAGGAAAGCATGGAAATTACGAAGATATACAGCATAATGGGGCTGGTAGATAAGGAAGCACCGCTGATACGGCAGAGACCATTCCGCAGTGTCCATCATACGGCTACGAAGGCGGCGCTGATTGGAGGCGGCCTGGTTCCTGCTCCCGGTGAGATCAGCCTGGCTCATGGCGGCGTACTGTTTTTAGATGAACTTCCGGAGTTCCAGAAGGCGGTGCTGGAAGTGCTGCGGCAGCCTCTGGAGGAACATCAGATACGCATAACGAGGGCCCACGGCAATTATGTGTTCCCGGCTAATTTTATTTTGATTGCGGCCATGAATCCATGCCCCTGCGGTTGCTATCCGGATTTTGAACGGTGCACCTGTACTCCCGGTCAGATCCAGCACTATTTGGGTAAGATCAGTCAGCCTTTTATTGATCGTCTCGACATTTGTGTGGAGGCTCCCAAAGTGGAGTACGAGGCACTTTTGCGAAAAAGAAAAGGAGAAAGTTCCGAGGAGATACGAAGACGCGTATGTGATGCCCGTGAAATTCAAAACCGGCGGTATGCAGGAACAGGTATTGTTTCAAATGCGATGCTTGGGGTAAAAGAGCTGGCGGTATACTGCAGGCTTGGAAAAGCGGAAAACAGGCTGATGGAGCAGGCATTTACTTCCCTCAGGCTCACGGCCAGAACCTACCATAAAATCCTGAAGGTGGCCAGAACGATTGCAGATTTGGACGGGCAGGAAAGAATTGCTGTGAAACATATAAAAGAAGCCATAGGTTACCGTACGATGGACAAAAAATACTGGGGGAGATGAGAAAATGAAATATGAATATTGGCTTGCTGCTATTACACCTTTGAGTGACCGTAAAAAATATCTGCTAAGAAAACATCTTGGTTCCGGTGAATGTATATTTTATATAGAAGAAACAAAACTAAAAGAATTAGAGTTCTTAAATGAAAGGGACATCCATACAATTAGGCAGGCGCAAAAGGAGCGAAATCCGGAGGAAACAGCAGCAAAGCTGGAGGAGAAATCCATCCGCTTTGTTCCCTGTTTTTCCCGGGAATTTCCAGGAAGGCTGCGGACAATTCCGGATCCGCCCTATGCGCTTTACGTAAAAGGCAGACTGCCGAAAGAGGAGAAAAGGGCGGTTGCAATTGTGGGCGCCAGGCGCTGTACACCCTATGGAGAAAAGTATGCCCTGGAATTCGGGGAGCGGCTTGCCGCGTGCGGCGTTTCGGTTATCAGCGGGCTGGCAAGGGGCATAGACGGAACCGCCCAGCGGGGCGCTCTGATGGGAAAGGGCCACACCTATGCGGTATTAGGCTGTGGGGTGGATATCTGTTATCCACGGGAACATATCGGGCTGTATGTGGATATCTTGGAAGAGGAAGGAGGAATTCTGTCCGAATTTCCGCCTGGAACCCCTCCCGCACCCCAGAATTTTCCCCGGCGGAACCGGATTATCAGCGGTTTGTCGGATTTGGTTCTTGTGATCGAGGCACGAGAGAAGAGCGGATCATTGATTACCGCGGATATGGCCCTGGAGCAGGGAAGGGATGTGTATGCGCTGCCGGGGCCTGTTAACAGCAGCCTGAGCCAGGGATGTAATGAGCTGATCCGGCAGGGCGCAGGTATTCTGTTGTCCACGGAAATGCTTCTGGAGGAGCTGAATATGAACTGCACCGAAGAGAACAAAAAAACAGCCAAAATTGAAAAAGTGCTTGAAAGTGGGGAAAATATGGTGTATAGTCGTCTTGGTTTGTATCCCAAGAATCTCAGCCAGCTCACAGAGGAAACTAAGCTGCCGGCAAATGAGGTACTTGAGCGGCTTGTGTCGTTAGAACTGAAAGGATACATCAAAGAGATTTCAAAAAATCATTATATTAAGATAAAATGATAAATAGAGGCGTGAAAGCCTATTGGAGGAAGTTTATGGCACATTATCTGGTTATTGTGGAGTCACCTGCCAAGGTGAAAACAATCAAAAAGTTCCTGGGGAGCAACTATTCAGTTGCTGCATCGAACGGTCATGTCCGAGATCTGCCCAAGAGCCAGCTGGGCATTGACATAGAGAACGACTATGAGCCCAAATATATAACGATTAGGGGAAAGGGAGATATCCTGGCGAATCTGCGCAAGGAAGCAAAGAAAGCCGACAAAGTCTATCTTGCAACTGACCCCGACCGTGAGGGAGAGGCGATATCCTGGCATCTGGCAACGGCCCTGAAATTAGATGATAAGAAAATGCGCCGTATTACATTCAACGAGATTACTAAAAATGCTGTAAAGGCATCTTTAAAGGCCCCCAGGGATATTGATATGAGTCTGGTTGACGCCCAGCAGGCACGCCGTATCCTGGACAGAATGGTGGGCTACCGTATAAGCCCAGTGCTGTGGGCAAAAGTAAAGAGGGGACTCAGTGCGGGCCGCGTGCAGTCGGTTGCGCTTCGTCTGATTGCAGACAGGGAGGCCGAGATCGATGCGTTCATACCGGAAGAATACTGGTCTCTGGACGCTGTTTTAAAGGTAAAAGGCGAAAAGCGTCCGCTGGTGGCTAAGTTTTACGGTACAGAGAAACAGAAGATGACGATTGGTTCAGAGGAAGAACTGAATCAGATAATCAAAGCGGTAGACAACGAAGAGTTTAAAATCACTGATATTAAAAAAGGAGAACGCATCCGCAAGGCCCCGCTTCCTTTTACCACCAGTACACTGCAGCAGGAAGCCGCTAAGGTACTGAATTTTGGAACACAGAAAACGATGCGCATTGCACAGCAGCTGTACGAAGGAATTGATATCAAGGGGAACGGGACAGTCGGTGTGATTACTTATCTGCGTACGGATTCCACCAGAATCTCCGAGGAGGCGGATGAAGCGGCAAGAGAATATATTGCATCAGCCTATGGAAAAGAGTATGTCGCTGCAGGTGCACAGGCAAAAAAGACAGAGAAGAAGATTCAGGATGCGCATGAGGCCATCAGGCCTACCGATATTACCAGGACTCCGGCCTCTTTGAAAGATTCTCTTTCCAGGGATCAGCTGCGCCTGTACCAGCTGATCTGGAAACGGTTTGCAGCAAGCAGGATGCAGCCTGCAAAGTATGAAACGATTTCTGTAAAAATAGGAGCGGGTGATTACCGGTTTACAGTAGCAACTTCCAAAGTAGTATTCGATGGTTTCCGCAGCGTTTACACAGAGGCTGACGAAGAGAAAGAGGAGAGCAATGTTCTGGTAAACGGCCTGGGTATGGACACCCGGCTGAATAAGGAGAGCTTTGATTCAAAGCAGCATTTTACGCAGCCGCCGGCGCATTATACGGAGGCGACTCTGGTTAAGATGCTGGAAGAACTGGGCATTGGCCGTCCAAGTACTTATGCTCCTACGATCTCCACGATCCTGGGACGCCGCTATGTCACAAAGGAAGCAAAGAACCTTTATATCACAGAGATCGGCGAGGTCGTGAATAATATCATGAAGCAGTCTTTCCCAAGCATTGTGGACGAGAACTTCACTGCTAATATGGAAGGCCTGCTGGATATGGTGGAAGAAGGCAAGGTGCCTTGGAAAGAGGTCATCCGTAACTTCTATCCGGATCTGGAAGAAGCAGTGCAGATCGCCGAGAAAGAGCTGGAAAGCGTTAAGATCGAAGACGAAGTGACAGACGTGATCTGTGAAGAGTGCGGCCGCAACATGGTGGTAAAATATGGTCCTCACGGAAAGTTCCTGGCTTGTCCGGGATTCCCGGACTGCAAGAATACAAAACCATATCTGGAGAAGATTGGCGTTCCATGCCCGGTCTGCGGTAAAGAAGTAGTAATCCGCAAGACAAAGAAGGGCAGAAAGTATTATGGCTGTGAAAATAATCCGGAATGCGAGTTTATGTCCTGGCAGAAGCCATCCAAGGAAAAGTGCCCTGAATGCGGCAATTATATGGTAGAAAAAGGCAGTAAACTCGTATGTGCAGATGAAAAATGTGGATATGTCCGAAATCTGAAAAAAAATTAGATAAATGACGTTGATATTTCGTGAGTTGTATGATAACATAACTATATCGAACGAATTGGAACGAGTTGTATACACAATTAAATCTGGAGGAAATCAATGAGCGTACAGTTATTGGATAAGACAAGAAAAATTAATAAGCTGCTTCATAACAACAATTCCAGCAAGGTGGTTTTTAACGATATTTGTGCCGTCCTTACGGAGATTCTGGATTCCAATGTCCTTGTTGTCAGCAAAAAGGGCAAGATATTGGGAGTGAGCAAATGTGGACAGGTGGAAGGCATTAGGGAACTCGTTGGCGAGTCAGTCGGTGCGCATATCGATGAGATGCTGAACGAACGTCTGCTGAATATCTTATCTACCAAAGAGAACGTAAATCTGGAAACACTTGGTTTTTCGCCGGAAGCGGTGAGAGGGTACCAGGCTATTATTACACCGATTGACATAGCAGGAGAGCGTCTGGGAACTTTGTTTATTTACAAACAGAATTCCGTATATGAGATTGATGACATTATCTTGAGTGAGTACGGAACAGCGGTCGTAGGGCTGGAGATGCTTCGCTCCGTCAATGAAGAGAGCGCGGAGGAGACGAGAAAAGAACACATCGTTCAGTCTGCGATCAGTACCCTTTCTTTTTCAGAGCTGGAGGCAATTATTCATATTTTTGAGGAACTGGATGGTACGGAGGGCATACTTGTAGCAAGTAAGATTGCAGACCGTGTGGGCATTACCAGATCCGTAATTGTCAATGCACTTAGAAAGTTTGAAAGTGCAGGTGTGATAGAGTCCAGGTCATCCGGCATGAAAGGGACATATATTAAGGTTCTGAATGATTATGTGTTTACGGAACTGGAAAAAATAAAAAAAGAGCGTCTGTAGATATTCAGACGTATTTATCTATTATTGAGCATAGTAAATTGGAGAGGGTATCAGGCAGCTGATACCCTCTCTTATGATAACAATCAATCATGATCCGGAAGTTAAGGGCAGAAAGTCAGATCGTTTAGGAGGCGGAGAAATATGTATGAAGGTAACCCGGTAGACTTACAGATGGAAAAAGTAATTTCGGCAGATGTAATTTTTGACGATGCGACGCATCATTGCAAGGTTTTTAAGTATGATTTGGAGGAAGATTACATATACTTGCAATTAAAAGAAGATGATTTGACGGCAATTTCCCTGGATGCCAAATATCAGTGCTATATTTCCACTAAGAAAGAACTGCTTTACTGTACTGGAGCAGTGAAAGAACGCTTTCAGTGTGAGAATGGCAATATGCTTGTCTTTAAGATAGAGAATGGATTCTATATTGTGGATAGCGTAAAACGGCCGATTAAACGAAAGTAAGCAAAAGATTTAACAGAAGTCAGTTTTATAAACTAAGAATCCCGCAGGGCATACCGTAACACATGCCGTTACTGTGCACGCCCGTAGGGGGTGAACAGTAACGCAAGCTGCAAAATAATGTATAAATTTTAGAAACTCTGTTGACAAATTGGAAACAGAGTGCTATTTTATATTCATGAGGTTAGCACTCAAAAGAAATGAGTGCTAATAACTAGCAAAATCAATTAAGGAGGAATTACTATGAAATTAGTACCATTAGGTGACAAGATTGTATTAAAACAATTTGAAGCGGAAGAAACAACAAAGTCAGGTATCGTCCTGCCGGGTCAGGCAAAAGAAAAGCCGCAGGAGGCATTGGTAATTGCAGTTGGACCTGGTGGAAATATAGACGGTAAAGAAGTGACAATGCAGGTAAAAGTCGGCGATAAAGTTATCTACTCCAAATATGCAGGAACGGAAGTAGAGTTAGAAAAAGAAGAGTATATCATTGTAAAACAGAGCGACATTTTGGCAATTGTTGAGTAGGGGGTCCGTTAAAATTAATTTAATTGCTTGACTAATTTCTATAAAATAATATGTTTTAACAGATGAACTTGAAGAAAGAATTTAATTAGAATAAGAGGAGTGACAGACATGGCAAAGGAAATCAAATACGGAACAGAAGCCAGAGCAGCGCTGGAAAAGGGTGTTAACAAGCTGGCCGACACAGTAAGGGTAACATTGGGACCAAAAGGAAGAAACGTTGTACTTGACAAATCATTCGGAGCACCGCTTATTACAAACGATGGTGTAACGATTGCAAAAGAAATCGAACTGGAAGACGGATTTGAAAACATGGGAGCACAGCTGATAAAAGAAGTGGCGTCCAAGACAAACGATGTAGCCGGAGATGGTACAACAACAGCTACAGTACTTGCACAGTCCATGGTACACGAAGGAATGAAGAATCTGGAAGCAGGTGCGAATCCGATCATTCTCCGTAAAGGAATGAAGAAAGCTACAGACGTAGCAGTAGATGCCATTGCAAAAATGAGCAGCAAAGTGAAAGATAAAGAGCAGATTGCCAGGGTTGCAGCCGTATCATCAGGGGATGATGCAGTTGGACAGATGGTAGCAGACGCTATGGATAAGGTTTCCAATGACGGAGTTATCACGATCGAGGAGTCCAAGACAATGCTTACCGAACTGGATTTAGTAGAAGGTATGCAGTTTGACCGTGGATACATTTCCGCATATATGGCAACAGATATGGAAAAAATGGAAGCAAATCTGGAAGATCCGTACATCCTGATCACAGACAGGAAGATCTCCAGCATTCAGGATCTTCTTCCGCTCTTAGAGCAGGTTGTACAGTCAGGCGCAAGACTTCTGATTATTGCGGAAGATATTGAGGGAGAGGCTCTTACAACATTGATTGTCAATAAACTGCGCGGAACATTTAACGTAGTAGCAGTAAAAGCACCGGGCTATGGTGACAGAAGAAAAGAAATGCTGCAGGATATTGCGATTCTGACAGGCGGACAAGTGATTTCAGAAGAACTGGGAATGGATCTGAAGGAAGCTTCCCTGGATCAGCTGGGACGTGCAAAATCCGTTAAAGTTCAGAAAGAGAACACTGTTATTGTTGATGGTTGCGGAGACAAGAAGGCAATCGAAGACAGAATTGCCCAGATCAAGAAGGGAATCGAAGAGACTACATCTGATTTTGACAAAGAAAAATTACAGGAAAGACTCGCAAAACTGGCTGGCGGCGTAGCAGTTATCCGCGTAGGCGCTGCAACAGAGACTGAGATGAAGGAAGCAAAACTCCGTATGGAAGATGCTCTGAACGCAACAAGAGCTGCAGTAGAAGAAGGAATCATCGCAGGCGGCGGTTCTGCATACATTCACGCAGCGAAAGAAGTTGAAAAACTTGCCGAGGAACTGGAAGGCGACGAGAAAACAGGCGCTAAAGTAGTTCTGAAGGCTCTGGAGTCACCACTGTACCACATTGCATCAAATGCTGGTCTTGAAGGAGCAGTTATCATTAATAAAGTAAGAGAGTCCGAACCAGGAGTTGGATTTGACGCATACAAAGAAGAGTATGTAGACATGGTAAAAGAAGGAATCCTGGATCCTGCAAAAGTTACCAGAAGCGCATTACAGAATGCAACAAGCGTAGCATCCACACTGCTGACGACAGAATCAGTAGTGGCTGCAATCAAAGAAGATACACCAGCAATGCCGGCAGGAGCAGGCGGCGGAATGGGTATGATGTAATTGGGTGAAAGGGGATCTTTGGTGAAGTAGGGTCCGCCTGCCGAGAGCGGTCAGTGGAATGGACGGAGGCGTACATCTGTTGGGGCTATGCGGCAACCCGTTTACGGGGAAACACTAACGTAAAAAGAACGGCCCACTGAGGGCACGTACAACATGCAACGGGAAAGCTTGATGCTTTCCCGTTTAAGTTGTACTGGGAATTGATTTGGTAAATCAATTCCCATCCCTCAGTGGGCCGCTCTTTTTACGTAAGTGTTTCCAGCCGTGCTCTCTAAGCCGCATAGCCCCAACAGATGTACGCCTCCGTCCATTCCACTGACCGCTCTCGGCAGGCTGCGCGCATCAAGACGGAAGATGCCCATTTTACCGGGAGGATTACGCAGGGCGGCGGATTGAGCTGATTGAGGGGAGCGTAGCTTGTACAAGGTCGCAATTCTCAAATCCTCCTGATCAACCTCCTTATCTAGATTAAAGCGCCCCACATCGTATCAATCCGCAGCACCCGCCGGAAAAAATCATCAGATTTTTTCTGAGTGTCTGCGGAGTCTGCCATTTTATCTGAAATTTGTCCAGTTTCAGGACATAGGTAAGTAAAAAGTTTCAGGACATAGGTAAGTCCAAATGTTAAACTATACAGAAATAA